>NZ_BDGJ01000062.1 GCF_002207765.1 Calderihabitans maritimus | reverse complement strand
CTTCTATTTTCTCTCCAGTGGAAAGAACGGCAAAGTGTTTCAAACCAACATCTATGCCAACAGGTTCTCCAACTACCGAAACGGGATCGGGTATTTCTTCTATGACCGCCAGGCTTACGTACCATCTGTCAGCTTCCCGGCTCACAGTGGCTGAAAGTATCCTGCCTTTGCATTTCGTCGTCTTTTCTTTGACCCTGATTTTACCTAGTCGGGGTAACTGCACGTGTTTTGGGAATACCTTAATCGTACCCGTAAGCCTGAAGCTGTCATGCACACCTTTTTTCTTAAACTTCGGGAAATTCGCTCTGCCTTCAAAGAAGTTCTTAAAAGCTTTGTCCAGATCTCTCAGCGCTTCCTGCGGAGCACATTTCGATACCTCATACATCCAGGGGAAATCCGTCTTCTTCAGCCTGTTCAGTTTACGGTGAAGTTCTATCGCGTTGGTGGTCTTTCTCTCTTCTTCCCACAGTCTCTTCCGTTCGGCCAGTCCCCAGTTCCAGGCAAATCTGGCACAACCAGCATGTTTCTTCAAAAGAATAAGCTGGGTCTTGTTTGGTTTAAGCTCGTACCGGTAAGCCTTATT
>NZ_BDGJ01000061.1 GCF_002207765.1 Calderihabitans maritimus | reverse complement strand
GAACCGGGCGAAGTCAAAGACGACTTAGTGCAGGACATGATTGAGGTATTAACTTCGTTCTGTGCTCGTCTGTATGGGAGAAGGTCGGCCAGAAACCGGGTCAAGAAAGCTATGGAGGCTATAGAAAATGTTGGTAAATAAGGCTTACCGGTACGAGCTTAAACCAAACAAGACCCAGCTTATTCTTTTGAAGAAACATGCTGGTTGTGC
>NZ_BDGJ01000060.1:29478-40721 GCF_002207765.1 Calderihabitans maritimus | reverse complement strand
AAACAAGAAGCAAGGAGAAGTGTGAAATCTTCTTAGTTTCATCAGCGAGGAGGAATAAAGATCAATGAAAGGCCAAAAAATAGTACCCCTTATAATGTTGGCATTGATATTTATCTTGCTGGCATCATTTAGTTTTTCTTGCGCTCCGGTAGAGGAGGAAGAAGCATCTTCGAAAATTGTCACAATTACGGATTCGGCGGGGAGAACGGTAGAGATACCTCAGCCTCTGGAAAGAATTGTTGTTCTTTCTTCTGACCACGCCGTGGCCTTGAAGTGCATTGGTGTGAGCCCTAACGAGGTTGTCGGAATTAGCAAGTATATAGCTGATGATGAGCCAATTTTGCCCGAAATCAGTAAAAAACCCCAGGTAGGTTCAAGTTTTGAGCCGAACCTCGAAAAAATAGTTGAGTTAAAGCCGCAAGTAGTGTTCACTTATGTGAAATGGCCGGATCCGGAGAAACTGGAGAGAAAACTTCCCGATGAAATAAAAGTGGTGCGTCTCGACCTTTACAATCCGGAGACAATGGAAAGAGAGATCAAGTTGTTGGGAAGAATTTTTGGAAAGGAGAAAGAGGCAGAAGAATACGCTGAATTTTGGTTCAGCAAGATCAGGGCGATCGAGGAAAAAGTAAAAGATTTGAAAGAAGAAGAAAGAGTCCGTGTTTATTATGAGCACGGATCAAAACCATATCATACCTGTTCTCAAGGCTCAGGATACCACCAGTTGATAGAAATGGTTGGAGGTATCAATATTGCCCGTGGTCTTGTTGGAGGTTATCCCGAGGTTGACCCTGAGTGGGTAATTCAACAAAATCCCGATGTGATAGTTAGGGATCTTTATAAACATAGTGGTTTTGGGAATCCTGATCTTCAGCCTCTTCAGGAAGCAACCGAGAGCTTAAAAGAAAGACCGGGATTTGGTGAGATCAAAGCAGTAAAAGAAGGGAGAGTTTACACCTTTGCTCACTCGCTTTGGGGTGGAGCCTTTAAGAACATTGGGGCTTGCTTCTTAGCGAAGGTGTTTTACCCTGAGCTTTTCAAAGACCTCGATCTGGAGGAGTATCTCAGGGAACACCTGGAAAAATATCTGGGAGTGGAATATGAAAAAGTAAAAGGGGCTTTTATATATCCGGAACTTAAATAAAAGGAGACAAGCCTATGGCAACGGAAGTCAAGGAAATTGAAGTTCCTGCAATAAAGGAGTTATACACCAAGTTCACCGCCAGAAAAGTAGTGTTTATCCTGGGCAGCCTGGGTGCTCTGGTAGCATTGTCCTTATATGCGACTACCTTGGGTTCTGCCCGTTTAGGGATAGGTGAAGTTTCGTCTGCCGTGTTTGCCAGAATCTTTCCTTTTGCCGGAATTGAAACAACAAGCTTTGCCGATGTCGTTGTCTGGCATCTGAGGCTTCCCAGGATTGTCATGGGAATTGTTGCCGGGGCAGGTCTTGCCGTATCCGGTGCAGCGATGCAAGGGATAATGCGAAATCCTTTAGTGAGTCCCTTTACCATAGGAGTTTCATCCGGTGCGGCCTTGGGGGCATCTCTCGCCATTGTCCTTGGATTTAATCTTGTCGGGGGCGAAAAGGCCATAGTAGTAACCAATGCTTTTGTCTTCGGCCTGCTTACCGCTTTTCTGGTTTATGGTCTTGCCAGGATGAGAGGGGTAACTGGGGAGACTTTAATATTGGCCGGAATTGCAATAATGTATCTTGCGAGTGCTGCTACTTCGCTGCTCCAATATATTGCTACCGAAGAGGAACTTCAGGCCGTGGTCTACTGGCTATTTGGCAGTCTTACGGGGGCAAGCTGGGGAAATATATTGATAGTAACTGTAATGCTCTTTTCTTGCCTTCCCCTTTTGATGAGGTACTCCTGGGATTTAAACGTAATGGCCTCCGGGGGAGATGAAGTTGCCACAAGCCTCGGTGTTAATGTACCCCGGGTGAGGGTAGTAACCCTCATTTTGGCAACCCTCATTACCGCCGGGATAATCTGCTTTACGGGAATAATAGGTTTTGTTTGCCTTGTTGCTCCTCATATAACTCGTTTACTAATTGGTGCAGATCACAGATTTCTAATGCCTTGCTCTTGCATTCTCGGAGCCATTCTCCTGGTCGGGGCCGATACTATAGGAAGGACTGTTTTTTCACCTGTCGTCATCCCGGTAGGAATTGTACTTTCCTTCATCGGCGTTCCTTTCTTTATTTTTCTCCTTATGACCAGAAGAAAGGAGTATTTCTCATGATAATTGAGGTCAAAAGGCTTCACTTCAGTTACGGGAGCTGCCCTGTTTTGGAGGATGTAACCCTTGAGGTAGAAAAAGGGGAAGTGGTAAGCCTTGTGGGGCCCAACGGCTCAGGAAAAACCACTTTATTGAAGTGCCTCAATAAGATCCTTAAACCGAAAAAAGGGACAGTGCTTTTAATGGGGAAAGACGTAAGCAAGATGAATTTAAAAGAACTTGCCCGGCTATCAGGGTATGTCCCTCAGAATGGCGTTCGCGCCTTTCCTTCTACCGTTTTTGATATCGTTCTTTTAGGAAGGAGACCTTATATAGAATGGAGAGTAAGCTTGAGGGACAAGGAAATAGTCTCGGATTTACTCAGATTAATGGGATTAGAGGAAATGGCGCTTCGGGATTTTAACGAACTTAGTGGTGGACAAAAGCAGAAGGTTCTGATTGCCAGGGCTTTTGCTCAAGAGCCGGAAATCCTTCTCCTTGATGAACCCACCAGCAACCTTGACCTGAAACATCAGCTTGAGGTCATGAATTTAGTCTCCTCTACAGCAAAAGAAAAAGGTGTGGCAGCGATAATATCGATGCATGACCTGAACTTGGCTTCCCGCTTTTCGGATAAAATGGTTTTCCTGCGAGAAAAAAGAATTTATGCCATCGGCAGGCCGGAAGAGGTGCTCACCCCTGACAATGTAAGAGCGGTCTACGGTGTGGAGACAGTTGTCAACAAGGATTCAGGGAGGCCGTATATTATCCCGCTTGAGCCTCTTCAAGCCCCAAAAGCATCGGCAGCAACAAAAACAGCATGAAAAGGCTGTATTTGTACTCGCAAGTTTTTACCTTCAGACCCAGCAAGCACTTCATCTGGAGCTTCAATGGCCAGGTCGAGAAGTTCGCTCTACCAGTGTCTACCTGTGGTGAGTTCGAAGCCCAGATTACACAGCACCTGGTCGAGCCGCTTGCGGTCGGCACAACCACGATCGGTTTGAGAGGCGGGATATGCTCAGTAATCAGGGCGAGAATTTTTAAGGTCTTTTTTAAGCGATCCGGTTCCTGGGCCAGATCTGCAAAGAGTTGTGGTAGATTGCCTTCCATATGGGCGCGCTCCTAGCATATTTCTTTTTCATCATTATATCTGATGCAGTTGTTTTTTGAAATCTGCTTCTGATCTTGCTAAGCATTATCTGAGATAATTGGCGGCTGAAGCCGTTTCCAAAAGACCGCGGAGGTCTGAAAAGTGGTCTTTTCATTCTTGTTGTCTGGAAAGGCTTTTTCGGAAGCGGATAATGCTGATCAGGTTCACCAGGAGCCCGAAGATCAGTAAAGAAATGACCTGTTCCCAGAGGTAGGTGATGCCGATCCCTTTGAGGATGATCCCCCTGAGGATCTGGAGGAAGTAGGTCGTGGGAATCAGGTAGCCGAGGGCATAGAAGAGGGGGGCATGGCTTCTCTGGGGAAAACGAATCCCGAGAGCAGGATCGAAGGAAAAATGAAGAAAAACGCCATCTGCATGGCCTGCCTCTGGTTCCTGGCGACAGTGGAGACCAGGGTCCCAATTCCCAGGCAGGAGAGCATAAACAGAAGGGAGAGCAGGTAAAGCAGCCCGATGCTCCCGTTGATGGGAATCTGGAACACGATCACCCCGGCGAGCAGGGCTGACTTGATTTCCGGCCCCTGGGTGGTTTCATCCTTCAATCCTCCAAAGTTAGTTTTTACACCATTTGCCGATTACTGGAAAGGTACACTCAAACTCAGCAAGGTGACAGTGAAGTGCATTCCTGATCCTCAGACTCGGTCATGGCTCTGGAATCAGGGGAAGTGGACGTAATTGGTGTAGATATGCAGGGTGTGGAGCCGGTAGCAGCTAGACGTCTGGCTGATTCTGGCAAGTATCAGGTTATGGCTTTGCACCAGGCTTACCTTGTAGCTTTTTACTTCAATCCAAAATCTGAGGTATTGAAGGATATCAAGGTCAGGCAGGCAATAAACTACGCTCTCAACAGGGAAGAAATGGTGGCCAACCTGCTAGAAGGCTACGGTGTTCCTGCAAAAGGACTTGTGGGATTTGACACATCGATCCCCTGGACCAACCCAAATATCAAGGGGTATGCTTACAACCCGGAGAAAGCCAAGTCTGCTGCAAGAGGCTGGTTTCCACCAAGAGAAACCACTTGAACTTGCCTATGAAGGCTACCGGGCATACCACAAAGCCCTGGCTGAACTGATCCAGGCACAGCTTGCTGCTGTTGGTATCGAGGTCTGAAGCTGGAGCTTTTTCGAAGGTTGTTGGTGCCGGTCAGTACGACCTGGCATTGATTCCACCCTATGGTAAGAGGGAGGACGATCTTTATCCTTACATTGGTATGTTCTTTTTTTCCGGGGTACGCTACAAGGTGATGGAAAGTCCCGAGGTTGACAGGCTTTTTGTAGCCCAGCTTTATACTGCTGATGAAAAGGAAAGGGAAAAACTTTACTGGGCACTACAGGAGGAAATCATGAAAAACTGTCTAGCAGCATTCCTATGCCATCCTGACAGGATCACAGTATTGAAAAAAGACATTGAAGGCTGGGAATCTTACTACGGCTTTGAAAGTTTGGCCACCCTGTGGAAGGTGAGCAGAAAATGATGATTTAGAATCACTGAATCTTTTTAGAACGCCCCTCCAGCGGTGCCAGCTAATTACTGGTGTGCCATGTAAAAGCCCAGTCTGTCCGGAAGATTTTAGGGAAGATGATTTTAGGGAAGATTTTTGGAACCAGCAGGAATTAAGTTAGTTATATTGTGCAGAAAAAAGAGGAATTTTTGAGAAACTGGCGAAGTAAAAAAGTAAAGAATTATTAAGAGCCGGCCGAAGCCGGCATTCCGGTTGGATACTCTAAACCTAGACGGAACAATCGTGAGATAGGCGACAACGATTCTATTGTATTCCGGTTGGATGCTCTGATCCTGCGCGGTGTCGGAGACACATTCTTGGTTACGGTGATCTTTTTGAAGAGTAAACTGCAGGAAGCAGATTGAACACAAGAATACGGCTTAGGAAAAGCAGGGCCACGAAGGTTCCTTTCTACCAAGGGATGGTAGGAGAGATTTGGTGGCCCTTTTTCTGTTTGCAACAGTCTTATTGGAGCGCAAGTCCCATTTTAGTTTGGTGGTGGGAAAAGGGGGCCTGAAAGTGTTGGGAGAAGATGAGAAGTTGCAAGAAAACAAATCCGGGCGGTATGTCTTCCCTTTTACGGCGCTGTTGGGGCAGGAGAAGATGAAAAAGGCTTTGCTTCTCAATGCTGTTAACCCCCATCTGGGTGGAGTCCTCATTCGGGGAGAAAAAGGCACGGCCAAATCGACTGCAGTGCGTGCCCTCGCAGCTTTACTTCCGGAGATACCTGTTGTTCCCGGTTGCCCTTACCAGTGCAATCCTTTTGAGCCGCACAAATTATGTTCTTGCTGCCTGTCGCGGTATGCTGCTGGAGAATCGTTACCTGTTGTCTGGCGGCGAGTCCAGGTTGTTGATCTCCCGGTTTCTGCCACTGAGGATCGGGTGGTAGGCAGTTTGGATTTTGAGTATGCCGTTAAGCACGGTGGCCGCCGCTTTGAGCCAGGACTTTTGGCCCGTGCCCACCGGGGGATCTTGTACATTGATGAAGTCAACCTTCTTGATGACCACCTTGTGGATTTGTTGCTTGACGCTGCTGCTTCTGGGGTCAATTTTGTGGAACGAGAAGGGATTTCCTACAGTCATCCGGCGGAATTCATCCTTGTGGGAACGATGAACCCGGAGGAAGGGGAACTGAGGCCGCAACTATTGGACCGTTTTGGTCTTTGCGTCCAGGTTGAAGGTGAGACAGACCCGGCAGTGAGAGTAGAGATCATCAAGCGCAGAGAAGCCTTTGACCAGGACCCACTGGGATTTCTTGCTCAGTGGGCTGAAGAAGAGGAAAGGGTGCGGCAGGCCATAATTGCTGCTCAGCGTCTGTTGCCTGAGGTAGTGATTTCGCCTGAACTGGAGGAACTGGTTACTCGGGTATGCACCGAGGCGAGGGTAGCTGGGCACCGGGCGGATCTCGTGATGGCCGCAACTGCGCGGACGCTTGCTGCCTGGTATGGGAGGCGGGAAGTAACTGCTGAGGATGTTTACGAAGCTGCGGAATTTGTCTTACCTCACCGGATGCGGGAAGCGCCTCCTCCTCAGCAGCCGGAGCCTCCCGAACCTGAGGAATTGGAGGAGCCCGAAAACACAGAAGAAGAGGAAGACCAGCAGGAGAGCCAAGAGCAACAGGAGCAGTCTCCTCCTGAGATGGAGGAAAGCCAGCAGGAAGAACAAAAGGACTTACCTCCCCAGCCGACTCCCCCGCGGGATGCTCCAGAGACCATCTTTGCTGTAGGCGAACCTTTCTCGGTGCGCAGGATCAGCTTCAAGGAGAAGGGCATGTTGCGGCGTGGGTCGGGCCGGAGGTCGCGCGGGCAGACAGCCACCAAATCAGGCCGCTATGTCCGGAGCACCTTGAGATGGGCTCGAAAAGACCTTGCCTTTGATGCCACCTTGAGGGCTGCGGCACCTTACCAGAGGCGGCGGAAGCGTGATGGAGTTGCGGTAGTTATCGAAGTTTCTGATTTTCGGGAAAAGGTTCGGGAAAAAAGGATCGGCAACTTTCTCCTCTTTGTTGTTGATGCCAGTGGTTCGATGGGTGCCCAGCAGCGGATGGTGGAAGCCAAGGGAGCGGTTCTCTCGTTGCTTCTAGATGCTTACCAGAAGCGTGACCGGGTGGGGATGGTTGCTTTTCGGGGGGACAGGGCTGAGGTGCTTCTGCCTCCGACGAACAGTGTTGAACGTGCTCAAAAGCTTCTGGCGGAGTTGCCCACTGGGGGCCGGACACCTCTTTCCGCGGGATTGCTCAAAGCGTACGAAGTGGCCAAAGCTCATCTTTTCAAAGACCCCGATTTGCGCCCTTTGCTGATCATCATTTCTGACGGAAAGGCCAACGTCAGTTTAGGAGAGGAGCGGCCTTTGGCAGAAGCCTTCAAGGTAGCTGAACTGATCAGGGAAGAAGAGCGCATCAGAAGCCTGGTAGTTGATGTCGAAAACGACGGGTTCCTCTCATTTGGACTTGCTCACCAGTTGGCGGTTGCCTTGGATGCTGACTACTACAAGCTCAATGATCTTCGGGCGGAGCGCTTGCTGGAAGCGGTGCACGGTGCCCTGGCCGAAATTTAGAAATATGTGAAGATGTAAGAAAGGAAGGATAGGATTATGGAACAAACTTTGGGACAAGTCTCGAGGTATGTTTACCCCTTTACAGCGATAGTTGGACAGGATGAGATGAAGCTTGCCCTGATCCTTAATGCCGTCAATCCCAAATTGAGCGGAGTATTGATTCGGGGGGAGAAGGGCACAGCCAAATCGACGGCAGTGCGTGCCCTGGCTGCGCTTCTCCCGGAAAACCGGGTTGTGGCAGATTGTCCTTTTGGCTGTGACCCTGACGATATTACCACCATGTGCAGTTCATGCCGGGAGAGGCGGATGCGTGGAGAAACACTGCCTGTCGTCACCCGGAAAATGCGGGTTGTAGATCTTCCTGTTTCCGCTACTGAAGACCGGGTAGTGGGGACACTTGATCTTGAGGAAGCCATCAAGAAGGGGGAAAAGCGGTTTGAGCCTGGAGTGCTGGCCGAAGCCAACCGGGGCATCCTTTACGTGGATGAAGTGAACCTTTTAGACGACCACATTGTGGACGTTCTCTTGGATGCAGCGGCGATGGGTGTGAACACAGTTGAAAGGGAGGGGGTATCGTTTACCCATCCGGCGAACTTCATCCTTGTGGGGACGATGAACCCTGAGGAAGGTGAACTGCGTCCCCAACTATTGGACCGTTTTGGTTTATGCGTCCAGATCGCCGGGATTCTCGATCCGGCTCAGCGGGTCGAGGTAGTCAGGAGGAGGATTGCCTTTGAAGAGGATCCTGCGGGTTTTTGTGCTGCTTGGGAAGCTGAGCAGGAGAAGCTCAGGCAGCAGATTTTGGCTGCCAGAAAGATCTTACCGCGGGTGCAAGTGCCGGAAAAGATGCTTTATTTGATTGCCGAGATTGCCATTGAGATGGGCGTAGACGGCCACCGGGCCGACCTGGTGATGCTGAAGGCAGCCAAGACCAACGCTGCTCTAAATGGGCGCACCGAGGTTACCGAAGCTGATATCCGGGAGACGGCCAACCTGGCGCTCTTGCACCGTATGCGCCGGAAACCCTTCCAGGAAATAGCGTTTGATGAAGCAAAACTCTCCGCGGTGCTGGGACATACCCATCCGCACACCCATAGCCACTCCCACGTCCATGCCCACCAGGTGCGGTAAAGGTGCGTGGTGCAGGGAGGTATATACTTTGATTGAAATCAGGGGTCTTAATAAAAACTACGGTCAACTGCGGGCGGTGGTCGATCTCAACCTGAAAATTGAGGAGGGGGAGATCTTCGGCCTGCTCGGTCCCAATGGCGCCGGTAAAACCACCACCATCCGCATGCTTACCATGCTTACCAGGCCCACCTCGGGCGAAGCTTTTATTGCGGGATACGAGGTGTCCCGCGACCTAGGTCGGGTCAAGCAGGTCATCGGGGTGGTGCCGCAGCACATGAACCTGGACCAGGAATTAACCGCCCGTGAAAACCTGGAGCTCCACGGCAGGCTGCATAAAATGCCTGCTGCCGAGCGCCGCCGCCGTACCGCGGAACTGTTGGCTTTTGTGGAATTGGCTGATCGTGCCGACGATCTGGTCAGCAAGTTTTCCGGGGGCATGAAGCGCCGGTTGATGATCGCCCGGGGATTGATGCACCGGCCACGCGTGCTTTTCCTGGATGAACCTACCATTGGTCTAGATCCGCAGGCCAGGCGTCGTATCTGGGACTTGGTACGCCAGATGAACGGAGACGGGGTCACCGTGCTGCTTACCACCCATTACATTGAAGAGGCTGAGTTGCTCTGCCACCGGGTGGGGATTATGGACCACGGGAGGCTGATTGCCCTGGGCACGCCCGCAGAACTTAAAGAGCGGGTGGGGAGGTTTGTGGTGGAATCCTTAAACGGCGGGCAGGCTGCCTATACCCTTTGTAGAACGCGGGAAGAAGCGCTAAGGCACGCCGGTCAACTGGCGGGCGGGGTGACCATCCGGGAGACCAGCCTGGAGGACGTCTTTATCCAGCTTACCGGGCGGAGGGTAGGTGATTAGCATGGATTTTGTTACCGTTTTATGGCGCGAGATGCTGGTTTTCAAACGCACCTGGTGGAAGTTCCTGGCATCCAGGTTGGTAGGTCCCGTGCTTTACCTGACCGCCTTCGGCTGGGGGCTGGGGCGGAACATCCCTACTGATAGCGGCTCCTACCTGGACTTCGTGGTACCGGGCATCATTGCCTTGAGCGCCATGACCACCAGCTTTAATGCCACCGGGAATGAAGTTAATATGAGTCGCCTCTACTACAAGACCCTGGAGGAATACCTCATCGCTCCTATCAGCGCGGGTTCCTTCGTTCTGGGCAAGGTACTGGCGGGGACGGTGCGCGGCCTGATAAGCTCTATGGTGATCCTGGTCCTCGGCGTCCTCTTCGGCGCACGGCCTGCCCTGGGCGGCTGGTTTTTCGCTGTGATCGGCACTACCTGTTTCCTGTTTGCCGCCCTGGGCGTGGTGGCCGGCATGATCATCAACTCCCATGCGGATATGGCTAATTTCAGCACCTTCGTCATCTTGCCCATGGCTTTTCTCTGCGGCACTTTTTTCCAGGCCGAAAAGCTGCCCGCCATAGTAGCTGACGTGGTTCGCGTGCTGCCCCTGACCCATACCAGCTACACCTTGCGGGCATTGGCTGCCGGTCACACCATCCCTATCGTTTCAGCCCTGGTGCTGGTAGGTTATTCCGTTGCCTTTTTTGCAGCCGCCGTTTGGACAGTGCGCCGAATACGTTAAGGGACAGCGAGGTAATGTCGGTTTAGGATTGGTTCCACTGTCAATAACTTTACTTTTTGGCACATGACTGGAATGCTAAATTAATGTTTAATCATACTGAAGAACCGTTTTCTAATAAAAGTTTAGACAGGCTATAGCATACGCAATTGATAGGGGAAAACTACTGGAAATATCCCAAAGGGGGCAAGGCTCCCGGCTAGGGAAACAACATAAATATATCAGAACAGGTGTTATTGGTTGATACATTCTAATTTTTTCATTTTGTTTATTTTTTTTTGCCATTTTGATACACTAATACGAGGAGTGTGGTCTTATGGCTAAAAAAGTAACGATCCTGGGAATAGAAACTTCATGTGACGAAACGTCTGCGGCGGTGGTTGTGGACGGGCGCAAAATACTTTCCAACGTTATCTCCTCCCAGGTTTCCACCCATCGGAAATTTGGCGGGGTGGTGCCGGAGATAGCTTCCCGCAAGCATATGTCCAACATTGTGGGAGTAGTGGAGCGGGCTCTGGAAGAAGCGGGTATCAACTGGAAGGATATTGACGCGGTAGCGGTTACTTATGGCCCTGGACTGGTAGGCGCTCTCTTGGTAGGAGTTTCCTATGCCAAGGCAGTTGCCTATGCTCTGGAGGTACCTCTTCTGGGAATTAATCACCTGGAAGGGCACATTTATGCCGGTTTTCTGGAGCACGAAGATTTGGAACCTCCCCTTGTCGGCCTGGTTGCTTCGGGAGGGCATACGAGCCTGGTTTACCTCCCGCAGCACGGAAGCATAGAAGTCATGGGACAGACGCGGGATGACGCGGCAGGTGAAGCTTTTGACAAGATCGCCCGGGCTTTAGGTTTGGGTTACCCCGGTGGTCCGGCCATTGAAAGAGAAGCTGGCGGAGGCAACCCGGAGGCGATTGAATTTCCACGGGCCTGGTTGGAGGAAAACAGTCTGGACTTCAGTTTCAGCGGACTAAAGTCGGCGGTGCTCAACTACTTGAACCGCGCCCGCCAGAAAGAGGAGAAGGTGAACCTTCCAGACCTGGCTGCCAGTTTTCAGCAGGCGATAATT
>NZ_BDGJ01000060.1:0-29223 GCF_002207765.1 Calderihabitans maritimus | reverse complement strand
GGGAGAAGGCTTCGCTGGATTTAAATGCCGTTCCCGGTCTTAGGCTGAAAGGGTAGCTTGTACGCTTGTGAAAAAGAACACTTGTTTTGTGGATTAAATATTCTGTGGATAATGTGGATAAAGTTGTTAATAAGTAGGAAAATGAGCTTTTCTTTCTTGTGGAAAAAACGAAACGCACAACTGTTCCCGGTGATGTGAATTTTGTTAATAACTCATGTGAGTTCTTTCATGGCGAGAAAATTTTTTGTGGAAGAATTTTGGTAAGAGAAAAAGGGAGGAGGTGGAAAATGAGTAGAAGGGCCAAAATAATTTTGACGGCCGCATTCGTATTTTTTGCAGCCTTGATTATCTTTAAGCCGCTGTATGACCAAAGGCAGGTTCCTTTACATAAGCGGATAAGCAATTATGAAAAAGCTTTAGATGAGGCCATACAGGCGGGGAAACCGGTGTTTTTGGAATTTTATGCGGAATACTGACCGGCCTGCCGGCGTATGGAGCCCGTGATTATGGCTCTGTTCAAAAAATATGGAGACCAGGTCCAATTTATTGTGGCGGATGTCGAGACCTCTTCCGGGAGAAGGCTGGCGGAAAGATTTAACGTTTTTAGTATTCCGGCGATGTTCTTTATTAACCGGGAGGGCAAGGTTGTGGACAATTATGTAGGAGAGTTGAGCTACGAGCAATTAGAAGCCAAGATATTGAAAATAGCACCATAACGGGAGGGGAATGGGAATGCCGGGATTACCGGCGCCGGAGACATTAATCTTACAGACGGTGCAGGAACACAACATTCTTCCCCTCACCTCCCAATGTAATGCCGGATGTGTCTTCTGTAGCCACCGGCAAAACCCAGGGGAGGTACAGGTGTACTATCTGTCTCCCCTGAGTATGGAATTGCTGGAGCGACTGGTGGAATTCCTGAATGAGAAAGAAAAGATTGTAATAGGAGAATCTGCCACTAAGATTATGGAAGGGGAACCTTTCTGTCATCCCCGGTTTGATGAAATTTTACAACTCCTGCGGGGCAAATTTCCGCATACACCAATTCAAATTACCACCAACGGTACCCTGTTAAACGCCGGGAAGATTTCTCTGCTGTCGGCCCTAAAGCCCGTGGAACTAAATATTTCTTTAAACAGCGCAAGTAAGGCCGGCAGAAAAATGCTGATGGGCGATGAGGGGACAGAGGGTGTTGCAGCGGTCAAAAGTTTGGAAAAAGCAGGCATCCCTTTCCACGGAAGTGTCGTGGCTCTGCCGCAACTGGTAGGCTGGGATGACCTGCGACGTACCTTGTTTTATCTTGCCGATCACGGCGCCAGGACTATTCGCTTGTTTTTACCGGGAGGAAATCAAGTCCTTTCCCGGAGGCTGAAAATTTCCAGGACATTATGGGAGGAACTGGAGAACTTCTGTCATTCTTTACGACAAGAACTGGCCTGTCCTCTGGTATTGGAACCGCCCCTTCTGAAGGATCTAACTCCGCGGGTGGAAGGCGTGGTGCCCGGTTCCGGGGCAGCCGCCGCCGGTATCCGGGCCGGGGATGTTGTCCTGGAAATTGACGGTCGGCAACCGGTTTCCCGCGTCGATGCATTCTACCAAATTAAAAAAAGCGCAAAAGTGGAAATTCTTTTAAACAGGGACCGGCAACAGCTACGGCTAACATGGCAGAAAAACCCGGGTAGCGGGGACGGGCTGGTGATGGCCTATGATTTTGACCCGGGGGATGAGATGCGAATCCGGCGGGAAATTCAACGCCACCGCGCCGTCAAGGTACTCATTTGTACTTCCCTAGCGGCAGAGAAATTGATGCGTTTGGTGGCGCAACGAATTTCTACTGACCGGGTAACCATAGATATACTTCCGGTTTCAAGCCGTTTATTTGGTGGCACAATCATAAGTGCCGGCCTGCTGGTGGTGGACGACTTCGTGAAGGCTTTAAAAGATTACCGAGAACAGGGGAAAATGGTCCCTGATTTGGTTTTGCTGCCGCCCAGGGCTTTTGACTTCTGGGGGCGGGACCTGACGGGCGTACATTACACGGAAATAGCCCGGCGGCTAGATTGGCCGGTAAGCGTACCGGTTTAGGCGGCACTTTTTGGTCTGCAATGCATTGGCTCAGGAGGAATGAATATGAAGAAGAAGGAGATACGGGAAAGGATTATTAAATTACGGCTGGAAATGAGCGATGATGAAGTCAGGGAAAAAAGCGCCCGAGTGGCATCTCGGGTTGTGGCCCTGCCCGTTTTTCAACAGGCGGAAACGGTTATGAGTTATGTGGCCTTTCGCAATGAAGTGGAGACCGGGGGAATTATTCGGACCTGCCTGGCACAGGGGAAAAGAGTTGTGGTGCCGGTTACCGATCGAGCTAATAAGCGATTAATACCTTCGGAAGTGAAGAAATTTCCCGACGATTTGAAGCCCGGAACGTGGGGAATTTTGGAACCCAAGGCGGAATGCTTCCGCCCGGTAGAACCCGAAGTTATTGACCTGGTGCTGGTTCCGGGAGTTGGATTTGACATTTACGGCAACCGCCTGGGTTACGGTGGCGGGTTTTATGACCGTTTTCTGCCCCGTTTATCACCGGAGGCGACAACGGTAGCTTTGGCCTACCAGGAACAGCTCCTGCCCGATGTTTTTCCTGAAGCCCACGACCACCCGGTGGATTTCGTAGTTACCGACCGAGAGGTTATCAACTGTCGGGAAAATCGTTTAAAGATTAACTTCACAGGCAAGTTAAGTTAAGGATAGATTTTATTTTTAGACACTTAACGCGACAGTATCTCTTTAATTTCCGGAAGCCGTTTCAAAGTTACCTTACGACCGATAGCAATCATTTGCGGTATAGCGGCAAAGTCCAGCAGGTTGACTTCGCCGGTATTTGGATACAGGGTTATATCAGCGTAGTGGGAAGTTATATAGTTGGAAATGCGTTGCCCCATGATATCGCCTGATTGCAGCAGGATTTCGATGGCATTTTGTACCGGCCTTTTTTGCCGCACGATAAAGGAAAGGTCAACGGCAATTACTTTATCGGCACCGAGCAGGCGCAAGACGTCGGCAGGAACATTATTTACGATAGCTCCATCGACCAGGGTACGGGAACTGATTTTTTTGGGCGCGAAGACGGCTGGGATAGCAATGCTGGCCCGTACCGCTTCGTAAACAGGTGTGTCGGTAATAAAAACGGTATCCGGGGATTTACGGCTCGGTACCAAATACCGGTCGGTAAAAACAATCATCTCTCCTGTATTAATATCAGCCGAGATTACGGCCAGAGGAAATTTCAGCTGGGAAAAAGTCTGGTTCCCCAGATTTTCCCGCAACCATTTTTCCACCAGTTTCCCTTTCAGCAGTCCTGAGGGCAGTTTCCACCGACCGAGCCTGTGCATGCGGTATGAGAGGGGAAAGCTGAGAAAAGGCAAAAACAAATCTACCAATTTCCGCGGTTTGAGGTCTTTTAAAATGTCTGCTATCTGCTGCGGAGACATGCCGGAGGCATACAAAGCACCGATAATGCTCCCGGCGCTGGTTCCCGCAATAATATCCGGTTTGATATTGTTTTGAACTAATATCTCCAAAACTCCTATATGAGCGGCCCCCCTGATTCCTCCGCCGCTCAAAGCCAGCCCTATTTTCATGGCGGCCCACCTCCTCTTCACATTAAATTATGCGACGAAGAGGAAAAAAGTTAAAAATTTGTAAAGTACGGCAGGATATTAGGGGGTTGAGCGGTATATTTAAGCTAGGTGGGTCTGTGGTTTGGCAGGGTATTTTTAAATTTTCTTAAGGGGGAGGAAGTACCAACTATGTTAGTTATAGAGGAAAAAGTTTTGCAGGCGGTAAAGAATGCGGCTAAAGAAGGGCGACTGTCCTGCGAAGAAGCCCACCGGCTGGCGGGAGAACTGGATGTGCCCTTGCGTTTAGTAGGGGAAGCCTGCGACAAATTAAAGATAAAAATTACCCGGTGTCAGCTGGGTTGCTTTTAGCCTCCGGGCGGCAGGAGAGGTTAGCGATGCAGGAGTTGTTTAATGCGGTTACGGTCAGCAAGGCGCGGGCTCTCATGTCCCGTCATTTATCCTTGCCAGTTCGGGCAGAAAAAATGAGAATTCCTTCGGCTCTAGGACACTGCCTTTTAGATGATGTGACTGCCGCCATTGATGTCCCCGGTTTTGATCGGGCTACCGTTGATGGCTTCGCAGTTAGGGCCGGGGATACCTTTGGTGCTTCGGAAGGTATGCCGGCTTACCTGGAGGTAGCCGGGGAGGTACTAATGGGACAGGCCCCGGACGTTTCTTTGGAACCCGGGCGGGCTTGGCGTATTGCGACGGGAGGAATGTTACCCACCGGAGCCGACGCGGTGGTGATGGTAGAACATACGGAAGAGTTAGATGAAAGGACCATTGTCGTTACCAGACCGGTGGCACCGGGGGAAAACGTTATCCGTAAGGGAGAAGATATTGAAGCGGGGCAACTAGTACTTTCGGCGGGACATCGGTTAAGGCCGCAGGATTTAGGTATACTGGCGGCGGTTGGAATTACGGAAGTGGAAGTCAGGCGACCTCTGAAGGTAGGGATTGTTTCCACCGGGGATGAAATAGTTTCTCCCGAACAGACACCCGGAGCAGGCCAGGTACGGGACATTAATTCTTATACCCTTTACGGGGCAGTATTGTCTAACGGTGGCGAACCCATTTTGTATGGTATTGTCCCAGATCGTTTTGATCTTTTACAAAAAAAATTGGCGCAGGCCTGGAAAGAAAACGATATGGTGCTGCTGTCCGGGGGGAGTTCGGTAGGGGTCCGGGATGTGGCTGACCGGGTCATCCAGTCCCTGGGGCGGCCGGGGGTACTGTTTCACGGCCTCTCTATCAAACCCGGAAAACCGACCGTAGGAGCGGTGATAGAAGGGAAACCGGTTTTCGGGCTGCCTGGTCACCCTGTTTCCACCCTGGTTGTATTTGAACTGCTGGTGGCTCCTTTGGTACGCTTAGGCCGCTATCCCGAGGAAGATTTCCTGGAGTTTCCTTTGAGGGCGCGCATTACGCGAAATATCCGCTCGGCCGCCGGTCGAGAAGACTATATACGGGTGAAGTTAGTTTTACGGCAACAGGAGTTATGGGCGGAACCGGTACTGGGTAAATCGGGGCTCATATCCAACCTGGTTAAAGCCGACGGTCTGGCCAGGATTTCGGCCGAAAAAGAAGGGGTAGAGGCAGGAGAAACGGTGGAGGTAAAACTTCTCTGAAGCGGGAGTTGGTCAAAGTGGCAAAGGATGTTTATTTGGATAACCACCCACGGGAAAAAGCGCTGGCCCAATATCTCACTTTGTTGGAGGAGGCAGGGGCGTTACATCCCGGTCCGGCGGAGATAATCCCGGTTGAAGAGAGTCTGGGAAGGATAACGGCGGAACCGGTTTACGCCCGGGTATCTTCACCCCACTATACCGCCGCGGCTATGGATGGTTTTGCGGTACAGGCTTCCTTAACTTTCGGGGCCAGCGAAACAAATCCTCGGCAACTGGCTGTAGGAAGTGAGGCAATTATGGTCGATACCGGGGATCCGCTTCCTGACGGTTGCAATGCAGTGATTATGGTTGAAGATGTGCATTTTGTCACCCCGGAAGTGATTGAAATCACCCAGCCTGTCTTCCCCTGGCAGAATGTACGGCCTGTAGGGGAGGACATCGTGACTTCGGAAATGATTGTTCCGTCCAATCACCGCCTGCGTCCCACGGACATAGGGGGATTGCTGGCGGGAGGAGTAACTGAAGTGGCTGTCTATAGGAAGCCCCGGGTGGCTATTTTACCTACCGGTACTGAACTAGTGGAACCCGGTAGTGATTTAAAACCAGGAGACATAATTGATTCCAACACCAGAATGCTGGCCGGCTTGGTGGAAGAATGGGGAGGTATTCCCAAGCGTTTTCCGATTACTAGCGATGATTTTGATGCCTTAAAGCGGGCTTTAGCAGAAGCCCTGGAACAGGCCGACCTGGTTTTGATTAACGCCGGGTCTTCAGCGGGCAGAGAAGATTTTACCGCGGAAGTAATAAAAAGCCTGGGGCAGGTATTGTTCCATGGGGTGGCTATTAAACCGGGGAAACCTGTAATTCTGGGGTTGGCCAAAAACTGCCCGGTAATTGGGGTTCCCGGGTACCCGGTTTCTGCCTACCTTTGCGCCGATCTCTTTGTTAAACCTATCGTGTATCGCAAGCTGGGCTCCGTCCCGCCGGTCCGGGCTGAAATTGAGGCCGTTCTTTCCCGCAAGCTGGTTTCATCTATAGGTATAGAAGAGTTTGTCCGGGTCAAACTGGGACAGGTGGGCGGTAAGACTGTCGCTACTCCAATATCCCGCGGGGCGGGAGTTATTATGTCTTTGATACGGGCTGATGGTATTATTCGGATACCGCGTCTTTCCGAAGGCTATGCTGCCGGTGAAAGAGTACCGGTGGAACTCCTGAGGCCTTTAGATGAAATCAAGCAGACTACGGTCATTATTGGCAGCCACGATATTGCTCTGGATATACTGGCCAACCACCTGCGTCGGCTTTATCCGGAGGCTGCTCTGTCCAGTGCCCATGTAGGCAGTCTGGCGGGCCTAAAGGCCCTTCAGGCCGGAGAAGCTCACTGTTCCGGAATACACCTTTTGGATGAAAAAAGCGGTGAATATAACATCCCTTATCTTCGCCGGCTACTTCCTGACCGGAGTTTGGTGCTGGTAAACCTGGCCTACCGGGAACAGGGTCTGATAGTGGCTAGGGGTAATCCAAAAGGTATTAAAGGCCTGGCCGATTTAACCCGGCCGGAGGTGACTTTTGTGAACCGCCAGCGGGGATCGGGAACCCGGATGTTGCTGGATTATCTTTTGGCCAAGCAGGGTATAGACCCTGGCCAAATTAGAGGTTATGAACGGGAAGAATATACCCATATGGCTGTTGCGGCGGCGGTAGCCGGAGGGGCAGATGCCGGCCTGGGAATACGGGCGGCAGCCCAAGCCCTGGAACTCGATTTTATTCCTTTGGCAGAGGAACGCTATGACCTTTGCATACTGCGGGAGTACTGGGATACCCCTTATATCAAACGTCTTCTGGCGATAATGGCCAAGAAAGAGTTTCAGGAGGAAGTTCGCTCTCTCGGGGGATACGATTTAAGAGACTGCGGGAAAGTTATCTGGGAACAAAGTTAATCTTCCAGTTTTCCCCTGACATATTTTCCCCATCGAGCCCGTAAGGATTAGCTAGGAAAACGGGCTGAGAGCGGGAGGATGGGGAAGGGTGAAGTTAAGGCCCAACTGGAAAAGACTGGTCGGTTTAGTACTGTTGTTGTTAGTTATATGGGCGGCTTACAGGGTTTATCAGGAGAAGAACAGAATAATTCCGCCGGAGGTAGTTAATGAAGCTTTATCCCGTACTCTGGCGGCCAAGAGTTTTCGGTATCGGGTGGAGGTGAAGACTTTACGAAACGGACGGGAAACGATAATCAGCCGGGTAGAGGGAGAACGGGCCGACGAGAATACTTTCCGTATTAAAGGAGAGATACTCAGCCAGAAAGCAGAAATATATCATGTCGGGGACAAGACGTATTTTCTGGACCCTGTCTCCGAGAAATGGTTGGTTACTCCCGGCGGGGGGTTGTTTCAGAACGAGTTTTTTATGACAGAATTGAACCCCCTGGCCAGTTTCCGCTTTCCGGTGGTAGAAGATGCGCAGTACCTGGGGACAGAAGAAATTCGGAAACGTAAAACCTATGTGTTCCGCTGCCAGCCGGAGGTGAACAATAATTTTCTGGAGACATACTGGGAAGATTTTGAATACCAGTTATGGGTAGACAGAAAAAGTCGCCGGCTGGTTCGAGGTATCATCAAGGCAAGAAATAGGAAAGACCCCGAGCATTTCCTGTCCGTAAAGGTAGACCTGTTTGACTTTAATACCGAAATCAAAATAGAACCACCCCGGATTTAGAAGAGCCTGTTCAGGCTCTAATTTGTTTTGGGCCAGATAAGGGCATACAATGAGGCAGGATAAACCCTGAGCAATGTCGAAATAGGTCTACCAGTTCACCTGCAGGAGGAAGCGTATGGATATCAGAGCGCTGAGCTCAAGGATTGTCGATAATATATCTCAAGTACTGGTTGGCAAAGAGGAGGCTGCAAAACTTTGTTTGACGGCTATCTTGGCCGGTGGGCATATCCTGTTAGAAGGTGGGCCGGGAGTCGGCAAGACGGTGCTGGCTAAAGCTCTGGCCCGTTCTATGGGTTGTACCTACCGGAGAATCCAATTCACTCCCGACTTGATGCCTTCAGAAATAACGGGGGTCAGTATTTATAATCAAAAAACTGGCGATTTCGAGTATAAACCAGGGCCGGTTATGACCCAGGTGCTGCTGGCCGACGAGATTAACAGGGCCACGCCGAAAACCCAGGCAGGGCTTCTGCAGGCCATGGAAGAAGGAGAAATATCGGTAGACGGAATAACCCATTCCCTGCCGCGGCCTTTTGTGGTACTGGCTACTCAAAATCCTTTAAGTTACGAGGGAGTTTTTCCTCTACCGGAGGGCCAACTGGACAGGTTTGCCCTGCAGGTCAACCTAGGTTATCCGGGTTTTGAAGAAGAAATGGCTATGCTGGAAAGACTGCAGGGAAACCACCCGTTAAACAAACTGGAGCCAGTTTCCTCGCCTCAAGAAATCCTGGAGGCCCAGCAGCTTTTGGAAAAAGTTTATGTCCACCCGTCTCTGGGGCAGTACATAGTAACCCTGGTTCAACAAGTGCGCCAGCACCCTTCAGTTCTGGCAGCCAGCCCGCGGGGAACGCTGTTTCTTTTCAAGTGCGCACGGGCCCGCGCGGCTCAAGAGGGACGGAACTATGTCACTCCTGACGATGTGAAAGAGCTGTTTCTATCCGTTTTAGGTCACCGGCTAATATTGCGGGAAGGTTTTCATCAAGAGGGAGGCGAAATCTTGCGGGAAATAATGGAGCAGGTTCCGGTTCCGGTGGAGGTTAACCCGTGATGGTAAAAAGTTTCCTGCCCTTATTGGTTGTCTTTATATTTTACGTCATATCCTGGATTATGGTGGGGAGGTTTCCCCTTTTTTTAGTTCTGGTGGGCTTCGGTCTGGATATTTTGCTCCGGTTGTGGGTGACGGTGGTGGTCCGGCATTTGCAGGTTTCCTGTCGTTTTTATCCTGGACGGAGCAACGTAGGGGAACGAGTCCTGCTGGCAGTTACCGTAACCAATCCAACTTTCCTGCCGGCTCCCTTGGTCGGCGTTAACGTTTCCCTGCCCGATTCTTTAGAAGCCTGTGAAGAGGGTTCGGATTTTGTTCTGTCTCTAGGACCGAAGAGAAAAACCGTTCGGGAGATAGAGCTCAGTTGTCGCCGGCGGGGTGCCGTCCGTATTCCTTTACTGCAGGTGAAGGTGAGCGATCCTTTTTACCTTTTTTCCGGACAGAAGGAACTAGTGAATATAGCGGAGATAACAATATACCCCCGGATTGCCAGTTGCTGTAATTGGCCGGTCCAGGAGGGAAGTGGCTTTAGCCGGCGAGAAGTTCAGGCGGCAAACATCTGCCTGAGACCTTACCAGCCGGGAGATAGCTGGCAGCGCATACACTGGAAAGCAAGCGCCAGGACCGGTCAGTGGTTTTCTAAAGCTCTGGAGGAGGGCGAAGAAAAGAAACTATTTATTATTTTAGACCTGCAGGGAAAGAATTTTTCTTCTTCCTACGAAATAGAACAGTTGGTATCAGCGGCTGCTACGGTAGCTTATCATGCGAGCCGGAAAGGCTGGGCGGTAGGTTTAAAAACTTCAGCTCTCCCTTCGCGCCTTCTACTGCCGGCCCAGGGAAATCTGGAACGGATTTTGGAATTGCTGGCCATAGTTGAACCGGAACTCCGGGAACACCCCGGGGATTCTTTACGCTTATCAGGTGTGATCCAGGGAAGCCAGGTGCTTATTTTTACGCCTGATTTAGCCCGCTGGCAGGACAAGCTGGCGGAATACCGGCGGCGGGTGGCCGCGGTACAGGTGGTAAATGACCCTACCCGGATTTTAGGAGGCAGAAACTATGCGGCGTTATGAGAGGTATATCTTTGACCTGACGACCTTTTTGCTTCTTTATGGTATGGGAAGGACCTTCATAGCTGCTACCTTCCGGGTATTACATTGGGATGAACTTGCAGGAGCTACCTATTTTATCTTTTTAATTAGTATTATAGTTTCCTGGATTAAATTAAGAGCTTACTTTTTTCTTCCTCAGTTACCGGCAGCGGTAGTAGCCGTGTTAACCCAGGTATACTGGTTGTATTACCGTACCGGCGGCAATTCCTTTGCCTGGTGGCAGCAGTATTACCAGGATTTATCCGGATTTATGCAAAAAGTGGTTTCTCAAGATTTGTCTGCCTTTGATTCCGCGCCGGGGGCTTCCCTGATATTCTTAATGGTATGGCTGACCGGTTATTTAATTAGCTATTACGTCCTGGAGAAAAGAAGACCCCAGCCGCTGTTTTACGGGGGTATGATCATTCTCGGGTTAGAAACGGTATTCTTTGAGATATCCCTGGTGTACAGCATTTATTTTGTCGTAACCAGTTTACTGCTGTGCAGTGTCGTTTTATGGAGAGAATATATGCCGGTCAAGGGAATCACTTGGCTGTCACTGGCCGCTGTTCCTTTAAGTTTAGTGATAATGACTTCTCTGGCCGGCTCTTTATGGGCTGCCGGGGCCTTGGGGGAAGAAAATACCGGAACCATATTTGTCCTCGTTCAGAATACCAGCTCTCGGGAGATTGATTTTCCCTGGGAGGACTCCCGGTTGGGCGGACCGGTGAATTTTGGAGACCGCCCTGTTATGCGGGTGAGGAGTTCCCGGGCTTCCTACTGGAGGGGAGAAGTTAAAGATTTTTACACCGGTTCCGGTTGGCTTTCTACACGGGAACAGGAAGGGCTGGCACCCGACCTTTTTCCCAAAGGAGAAAGATTGGTACAGCAAATCAGGTGGGAGGGAAGACCCCAACAAGTTCTTTTTGCCGCTTTCGTACCCTCGGAGGTTAAATTTGCCCGGCCATATCACATAGATGAAGCCCGCGTTTTACATGCCACTCTTCGTCCTGGGGACAGCTATGAAGTAATTTCTTACCTGCCGCAGGTTGAGCCGGAAAAATTACGGGAGAGCGGGGAAAACTACCCTCCGGAAGTTGAACAGAAATACCTACAACTGCCACCGGGAATCCCAGAGCGAGTTATCGAACTGGCCCGGCAGATAACGGCCGGTTTAGATAATCCTTATGACCGGGTGCAGGCGATTGTAGCCTATTTGAAGAATAATTTTGGTTATTCAACCCGGGTTCCGGCTCCACCTGAAGGAGAAGACTTCGTAGACCACTTTCTATTTGAACTGAAGAGGGGTTACTGCGTACATTTTGCTTCTGCCCTGGCAGTCCTTAGCCGGGCGGTGGGAATCCCTGCGCGCTGGGTCAAGGGATTTACTCCCGGGGTTTTGTACCAAGGTGAATACCGGGTCACCACCGCTAATGCCCATACCTGGGTGGAAATTTATTTTGCCGGAATTGGCTGGATTCCCTTTGAGCCTACTCCGGGATATACATTGTTTGCCGGAAACAAGGACGCTTCACTGTTTTCCTGGACGGAAGTTAAGGAAAGAGGCAAAAAGAGTTTAGGTGTTCTGCTGGCCGGATACCTCATTATCGCATTGGGGAGGGTTTTCCGGTACCGGTGGCGGCAATTGAAGAGAAAAAGGGCAAAAGTTATTCCGGAGAAAAAAGGGAAGGTATCTCCCAGGGGAAAAGTCTTTCAAATGTACCAGGAGTTATTGCGCTTGTTGGCTCAAAAAGGGTATAGCCGCCGGTCGTCTCAGACACCTTGGGAATATGCTCGTGAAGTAACAGGTTACCTAGAAGGCGGCGGTTTGGAAGAGATTGGCCGGTTGACTGATGCTTTTGTCTTTGCCCGCTATAGCGACGAAGAAGTGAGCGAAGAGCAGGCGGCAGGAGCAGAGAAAATGTTAGCCTGCCTTAAACAAAAGATCAAATAGCGGGAGGGTTTTGTCAATTACCGGCGAAATATGCCAGAGACTTAAGAATATTATCGCCACAGTCTGGAAGAATACTTGTAGGCGGAGAAGAACGGAGGAGGTTTAAAAATTGGAGAGGGATGTACAAGAAATTCTGTTGGATCGGGTGCAGATTGCAGCCAAAGTGAAAGAATTGGGCAAGAAGATTTCGGAAGATTACAGGGGAAAAGATTTGTTGGTAGTGGGTATTCTGAAAGGAGCCATTATGTTTATGGCCGACCTGGTTAGGGAAATCGATATACCCATAACCGTTGATTTTATGGCCGTGTCCAGTTACGGGCAATCTACGGAATCGTCGGGAGCAGTGCGGATTTTGAAAGATCTGGAGGTTAGCGTAGAAGGAAAGAACGTGCTGATTGTGGAGGATATCGTGGATACGGGACTTACCCTGCGTTACCTTTTGGAAAACCTTAAGTCCCGTCATCCGGCCAGTGTAAGAGTATGCACGCTGCTGGATAAACCCAGCCGCCGCCAGGTGGAAGTATCTCCGGATTACAACGGGTTTGAGATACCGGATAAGTTCGTGGTCGGATATGGTTTGGACTATGCGGAGCAGTACCGTCACCTTCCGTACATAGCAGTTCTAAAACCGGAAGCCTATGGGAGAGAGGAGTGAGTATATGACGGCGCCAAAAAATCAAGAACTAGTGGTGGTTTTGGACTTCGGGGGACAGTACAATCAGTTGATTGCCAGGCGTATCAGAGAAGCCAACGTATTTTGCGAGATGTTGCCTTATAACACGCCGTTGGAAGAGATTCTGGCCAAAAAACCAAAAGGAATTATTTTCTCCGGTGGCCCCTGTAGTGTTTACGGTACTGAAGCCCCCCGTTGCGACCACCGCCTGTTTGATGCCGGCATTCCCATCCTGGGCATATGTTATGGAATGCAATTGATGGCCCACCAGTTGGGAGGAAAGGTAGATAGAGCAGCAGCTCACGAGTATGGCAAGGCGGAATTAATGGTGCTGAAAGAAAATGCTTTGTTCAAAGGATTACCTTCCCCCATGCAGGTATGGATGAGCCACGGGGATTATATTACCAGCCCGCCTCCCGGGTTTGAAATTTTGGCCCGGACCGGCCACACTCCGGTTGCAGCTATGGCCGACCCAAAACGAAAACTTTACGGGGTACAGTTCCATCCAGAAGTACGACATACTCCGTTGGGCCAGGAGATGTTAAAGAATTTTCTTTTTGAGGTATGCGGCTGTTCGGGCGGGTGGACAATGACCTCCTTTATAGAAAAACAGGTGGAGGTAATTCGCCGCGAGGTGGGAGATAAAAGGGTACTGTGTGCCCTCAGCGGTGGAGTAGATTCTTCCGTAGCGGCCGTCCTGGTACACCGGGCGATCGGAGATCAGTTGGTTTGTGTTTTTGTAAATCATGGACTTTTGCGCCAGGGAGAGGCGGAACAGGTACAACGGACATTTAGCGAAAGGTTCAATATGAATTTGATATATGTGGATGCGGAAGAACGGTTTCTTAACCGGCTGCGGGGAGTAACGGATCCGGAAAGAAAGAGAAAAATTATCGGAGAGGAATTTATCCGGGTTTTTGAAGAAGAAGCGCGCAAGCTGGGTGAGATTGAATATTTAGTACAGGGTACTCTTTATTCCGATGTTATTGAGAGCGGTACCCAGACGGCAGCCCTGATCAAAAGTCATCACAACGTGGGAGGGCTGCCGGAAGATATGGAGTTAAAGCTGATAGAGCCGCTGAGGTTACTTTTTAAGGATGAAGTTCGCCAGTTGGGAACGGAGCTGGGTCTTCCGGATGAAATAGTATGGAGGCAGCCTTTCCCCGGACCCGGATTGGCGGTACGCATCCTGGGAGAGGTCACCCGCGAGAAATTGGAAATTGTGCGTAAGGCCGATGCCATTGTCCGGGAGGAAATTAAGAAAGCCGGTTTGTACCGGGATATCTGGCAGTCTTTTGCGGTACTGCCATCCATGAAGAGTGTGGGTGTGATGGGGGACGGCCGAACCTATGCCTATCCCATAGTGGTCCGGGCGGTTACCAGCGACGATGCCATGACTGCCGACTGGGCCCGCTTGCCCTACGAAACTTTGGAACGAATTTCTAACCGTATCGTCAACGAAGTACCTGGCGTAAACCGGGTGGTTTACGATATTACTTCCAAACCTCCGGCGACTATTGAGTGGGAGTAAGGGATATGGACACGGGAAGAGGGCCCTATAACTTAAATTAAAAATTTTGATGTACTTAGACAAAAAATCTATATTGTCAATCCAAAGCATTTTAATTAAAATTATTTTGGCTGTCTTAAAATTTAAAGCAAAAAGGAGTGCATAGGATGCTGAGAGGAAAATCCGGTATATGAGCCATAATATTTTGTTCGTCTTCAACCGAGTACCAACTTCCGAGAAAAAAGGTATATGGAGCGAATGTGTTTCCAGCAAAACTGTTTCTGCTATTTCCATGGCCCTGCGGGAAGGAGGTAATCAGGTATTTCCGTTAAACGCGCGCAACTTTGAGCAGATGGACAAGTTTCTTGGTCATATTCCGCCGATTGACCTGGCTTTCGTTATCGCAGAAGGTCTTCTCGACAGTCCGGAAACATTGTATAACGGCACGGGATGCGCGCTGATACGCACTTTTTTGGAATCCCGGGGTATTCCTTCTACCCACTCTCCGGCTGATAAAATGGAAGTATGTCGAAATAAGGCTTTAACTTATGAAATTCTGAACCAGCATGGGATACCGGTTCCTCCTAACAGCAGGATAACTTTCAGTACCCCTCTCCAGCCACAAATAGCTATGGTGGAACAACTCATAGACTATCCGTTATTTATAAAACCGGTCGCCGGTGGAAACAGTTTGGGGATCGATGAAAATTCCGTAGTCAGAAATCGCAGGCAATTGGAACGCCGTATTGCCACCCTGGCGGAGGAGTTAAACTATACGGAAATAATAGTGGAGAAGTACCTGGAGGGACAGGAATATACCGTTGGTATTCTGGGGAATATTTCCAAAACCGTATTACCGCCCATTGCTTTCTCATTAGATACGGGAATTAGAACATCTCATGCCAAGAGAAAAGGATTGAAGGCAGGCGAAGACCTGGAACTAATCACCTGTCACGATCTTCGCTTCTTTCGATTGGCAGAACTGGCCCGTAGAACTTTTGAGGCAATTGGGGCTGCCGATGTGTTGCGGCTGGACATTAAGGCAAATCACGACGGTCAACTTTACGTAATCGATGTTAACGGGACTCCCTCTTTGAGCACCAGTGCTTCCCTTTTTTTGATGGCCAGGGAAACTGGCCTAACTTTCATAGAACTTATTAATCTTATTGTTTACGAAGCTATGATTCGGCATGGTTTGACTCCCGGACCAAAACTGGAGGATATAATCGTCAAATGCTTAGGGAAGCTCAATGCTTATCGCCAGGAAGTTGCATAATTTGTCGTCAAATATCTATTTTGCGTTGACAGGATATTTTTATATTGATAATATTTAATTAGATTATGAACATAAGAATTCCAATAAAAAGTTAATAATACAGTTCAGTACACGTCCTGCTGTATAATTGTGGGAATATGGCTCACAAGTCTCTACCGGGTAACCGTAAATTACCCTGGCTACAGCGGAAAGTGTACCTAGGGTTCCAGTTCCGGTTTTTAGTGAAAAGCCGGGGCGTTCGGACCGAGTGGTACAGATATCTGGGATTCCCAGGTATTACACCGGAGGGATAAAAGCCCAGACGGGTAGGTTTCTGCTAAATGGCAGTATCTACCCGTCTGGGTTTATTTTTAGGGGGTGAAAATTAAAAATAGAAAAGTAGAAACGTCACTGAAGATAAAGCATTACGGGTGCCGGTAAAAAACTGCTGGAGGTGGATTACTATGCTGGAAAAAGTTTTTAAACTCTCAGAAAACCAGACAACCTTACGTACCGAAGTATTGGCCGGGATTACCACTTTTATGACCATGGCCTACATTATTTTCGTGAACCCGGCCATCTTGAGCGATGCCGGTATGCCTTTCGGGGCGGTGCTAGTGGCTACCTGCGTTTCAGCTGCCTTTGCCACTCTGCTAATGGGATTGCTGGCTAACTATCCTTTCGCCCTGGCACCGGGAATGGGTTTAAATGCTTACTTTACTTACAGTGTAGTGTTGGGAGCCGGACTGAGCTGGCAGGCTGCCCTGGCCGCAGTTTTTATTTCCGGTCTGATTTTTTTACTTCTCACTCTGACCAGGGCCCGGGAGGCCATTGTCAACGCCATTCCTATGTCTTTGAAGCTGGCAGTCAGCGCCGGTATTGGATTGTTTATCGCCCTCATAGGATTTAAAAACGCCGGCTTTATAGTTCCTAATGAAAATACCCTGGTGGCTTTAGGGGATTTTTCGGATCCTAAAGTTCTCCTGGCGGCGATTGGATTTGTAGTAACCGGTCTATTGGTGGTTAAAAGGGTTAAGGGTGCTCTGCTGTTGGGAATTATAATTACTACTCTGATCGGGATTCCTATGGGGATTACTAATATAGAAAACTTCCGGTTGGTGAGTATGCCTCCCAGTGTCGCAGAGACCTTTGGAGCTTTCCGGCTCGGATTTAAAGAAGTGTTGGACTACGGTATCATCCCTATCATTTTTGCCTTTACTTTTGTGGACCTGTTTGACACCATTGGTACTTTGGTTGGAGTTTCCAGCAAGGCGGGAATGCTGGACGAAAGAGGACACTTACCCAGGGCCAGCCGGGCCCTGCTGGCCGATTCGCTGGGCACGGTTGTGGGGTCGGTTATGGGTACCAGTACGGTTACCACCTACATCGAAAGCGCTTCCGGGGTGGCCGAAGGAGGCCGGACCGGGCTGACGGCAGTAATTACCGCCCTCCTGTTTCTGGTAGCCCTCTTTTTCTCACCGCTGGTAGGAATTATACCCGGACAGGCTACCGCGCCCATTTTGATCATTGTTGGTATTTTCATGATGGAACCGGTTATGAAAATTGACTTTACCAATTATTTAGAAGCCATTCCTGCCTTTTTGGCCATTGTTATGATGCCTTTTACCTTCAGTATTGCTGAGGGTATTGTATTTGGTGTTCTGGCTTACACTATCCTTAGATTTCTTGCCGGTCGCTGGCAGGAAGTCAGTTTAACCATGTGGGTACTTACCGTTCTATTTGTAATACGCTTTTTTGTTGGCTAACTTAACTGAATGGAGGGATATAGATGGGCCGGCTTCAGGTAGGCATTATTGTGGGCAGCGATTCCGACCTGCCGGTAATAAAAGAAGCGGCAGAACTACTGGAAGAGTTTGGTGTAGGATACGAAATAATAATTGCTTCCGCCCACAGGGTACCGCATAAAGTAGCGGAATATGCCCAGAAAGCTGAAGAACGGGGGCTGGAGGTGATTATCGCCGGTGCCGGAGGAGCGGCCCACCTACCCGGAGTGGTGGCTGCGTGGACTGTTTTACCTGTTATCGGCGTACCTATAAAAACCGGTTCCCTGGGGGGAGTAGATTCTCTGTACTCTATTGTGCAAATGCCTAAGGGTGTTCCGGTAGCTACTGTAGCCATAAACGGGGCTAAGAATGCGGGAATTCTGGCGGTAGAGATACTCGGCGTGAAATATCCGGAACTACGGGAAAAAATTCATGCTTTCAAAAGGAATATGGCCATGGCTGTAGAAGCTAAAGCAAATAGACTGGAAAAAATAGGCCTGGAGAATTATTTAGAGGAGATGAAGTAAGAGAGATGAAAACCTGGGTGGGAAAGTGTGTTTTTTAGCACCCGGGTTATTTATTCCTTGATGCCATGAGCTATAGCTGGGGTGATCCCGCCGTTTGCACTGGGTGAAGGAGGTAGTTGTGATATGATAGAGCGTTACACTCTTCCGGCTATAGGGAAAATATGGGAGCCGGAATACCGCTTTCAAAAGATGCTGGAGGTAGAAATTGCCGCCTGTGAAGCTATGGCAGAGCTAGGGATGATTCCCGAGCAGGCCCTTCGTGAGATCAAGGAAAAAGCCGGGTTTGATTTAAAACGCATTGAGGAAATCGAGGCGGTTACCCGCCATGATGTTATCGCTTTTCTGACCGCCGTGGCAGAAAGGGTGGGAGAGGCCTCTAAGTATATCCATATGGGCTTAACTTCTTCCGACGTGCTGGATACCGCCCTTTCTTTACAGATGCGGGAGGCTGCCGACCTTATCCTGGAAAAGCTTGACGAACTGCGTCAGGTTCTGGTGGAAAAAGCGAAAGAACACAAATTTACCTTGATGATGGGGCGTACCCACGGCGTCCATGCGGAACCTGTTACCTTCGGTTTGAAGATGGCCCTCTGGGTTACAGAAACGGAGCGGAATATTGAGCGCATGCGGCGGGCACGGGAAGACATCAGAGTAGGTAAGATATCGGGAGCGGTAGGGACTTTTGCCAATGTTGACCCGCGGGTGGAAGAGTACGTATGCCGCAAGCTTAATTTGGTACCGGCCCGCGTTTCCACGCAGGTTATTCAAAGAGATCGCCATGCTTACTACATGACTACACTGGCGGTAATTGCCAGTTCTCTGGATAAATTTGCTACTGAGATACGGAACCTGCAGCGAACTGAAATCCTGGAGGCAGAAGAGGGATTTGCCAAGGGACAGAAGGGCTCTTCGGCCATGCCCCACAAGCGCAATCCCATAACTGCGGAAAGAGTGGCGGGACTGGCGCGGGTAGTTCGGGGCAATGCCATGGCAGCCTTGGAAAACGTAGCGCTGTGGCATGAGCGGGATATCACTCATTCTTCTGTAGAACGGGTTATCATTCCCGACAGCACTATCCTGGTCTATTATATGTTGACTAAGTTCATTGAAATTATGCGCGGTCTCATTGTTTATCCAGAGAATATGGAACGGAACATAGAAAAGACGCTGGGGTTGATCTTTTCCCAGCGGGTGTTGCTGGCCCTGGTAGATAAAGGAGTTCTACGGGAAACTGCTTATGAATGGGTGCAGCGCAATGCTCTACATGCGTGGAAGACGAAAATCCCCTTTAAGGAGCTGGTACTAAAAGATAAAGATATTATGAGCAGACTCACTGAAGAGGAAATAGAGCAACTTTTCGACTACCAATATCACCTGCGACATGTTGATTACATTTTCCGGCGGGCCGGAATCGACTAGGAGGTGGGCAGAATGGTTCAGAAGAGAGATTTTCTTTACGAAGGCAAGGCCAAGAGGATCTATCAAACTGATGACGAGAATCTGGTCTGGATTGAATATAAGGACGAGGCCACTGCTTTTGACGGGTTGAAAAAAGGTGTCATTTCCGGCAAAGGGTATTACAACAATCAAATTTCAGCTATTCTTTTTGCGTGGTTGGAAGAAAAAGGAATACCAACTCATTTTGTAGAACTAGCGGGCGAGCGGGAGATGATTGTGAAGAGATTGGAGATTATTCCGGTAGAGGTAGTAGCCCGCAACGTGGCAGCCGGCAGCCTTTCCAAAAGGTTGGGCCTGGAGGAAGGAACTCCCCTGCAGAGACCCGTTCTGGAGTTCTACTATAAATGCGATGAACTCCATGATCCCATGATAAACGAATACCATATCGCAACCCTGGAACTGGCCACTTCGGAGCAGATGGATATTATCAAGAAGAGAGCCTGGGAAATAAACGAATTACTGACCGGATATTTTAAGGAAAAGGGAATTATTCTGGTGGATTTTAAACTGGAGTTCGGTATTCACCAAGGGGAGGTGCTCCTGGGGGATGAAATTTCCCCGGATACCTGTCGTTTTTGGGATGCTGAGAGCCGGGAGAAACTGGATAAGGACCGGTTTCGGCGAGATTTAGGCGGTGTCGAGGAAGCTTACCGGGAAATTTTAAACCGTTTAAAGGGAGGCCGGTAAATGTTTTACGGAAAGATTTATGTTACTTTGAAGAAGGGTGTTTTAGATCCCCAGGGGAGTACAGTCCAGCGTTCTCTTCATGCCTTGGGCTATTCCAATGTGGCTGAGGTTCGTATCGGCAAGTTCATGGAGGTAAAACTGGATAGCAGTAGTCGAGAAGAAGCCGCTCGGCAACTGGATGAAATGTGTCGGCGATTGTTGGCCAATCCGGTTATTGAAGACTACACATTTGAGGTAACGGAGGTATAGCCATGAAATTTGGGGTAGTGGTATTCCCCGGTTCCAATTGTGATGCTGACGTAAAGTATGTGCTGGAAGAAGTAATGAAACAGCCGACGGACTACATCTGGCATCAGGAAACATCGGTGGAGGGCTATGATTGCATTATCCTCCCCGGAGGTTTTTCCTACGGCGATTACCTCCGTACCGGGGCAATTGCCCGTTTTTCTCCCATTATGAAAGCGGTGGAGGAGTTTGCCGATCGGGGAGGTTTGGTCCTAGGAATTTGCAACGGTTTTCAGATCTTGCTGGAAGCGGGTTTGCTGCCTGGAGCAATGAAAATCAACGATGACCTCCAGTTTCATTGCCATTACACTTACCTGCGGGTGGAAAACAACAGGACTCCTTTTACCAACCTGTTGCAGGAAAAGCAGGTAATCCGTATACCCATTGCCCATGGGGAGGGGAACTTTTACGCCGATGAGGAAACGCTGCGAGAACTAGAGGAAAACGGTCAGGTAGTGTTCCGTTACTGTACTCCGGAAGGGGAGATAACCCCTGAAGCTAACCCCAATGGTTCGGTAAACAATATTGCCGGTATTTGTAACAAAGACCGCAATATTTTAGGAATGATGCCTCACCCGGAACGCTGTGCCGAGGAAATACTGGGGGGAACCGACGGAAGCCTGATTTTTGCCTCCATACTGGAGTGGTGGGAACGAGGTGGTAAGCTTGGACGGTAAGGTTTGGCGGGAAATGGGATTGAGTGATAGCGAGTACGAAAGGATTAAAGAAATCCTGGGAAGGGAACCTAATTATGTAGAACTGGGCATGTTTGCCGTGATGTGGTCGGAACATTGTAGTTACAAGAACTCCAAACCGGTACTCCGGTTGTTTCCAACTGAAGGGCCTCATGTCCTGCAGGGTCCGGGAGAAAATGCCGGTATAGTGGATATTGGCGATGGGCAGGCAGTGGTCTTTAAGATTGAAAGTCACAATCACCCATCAGCCATCGAGCCCTTTCAAGGGGCTGCCACCGGGGTGGGCGGAATCATTCGGGACGTGTTTACCATGGGCGCGCGGCCAGTTGCCCTTCTCAATTCCCTGCGCTTTGGGAAGCTGGAAGACGAACGGGTCAAGTACCTGTTCAACGGGGTAGTGAGTGGCATTGCCTTTTACGGAAACTGCGTGGGAATTCCTACGGTAGGCGGAGAAGTCTATTTCAGCAAAGGTTACACCGGTAATCCTCTGGTTAATGCCATGTGTGTCGGACTGATTGATCACAAGGATATAGCCCGGGGGATAGCTTCCGGTGTGGGTAACTCGGTTATGGTAGTAGGGGCCAGAACGGGTAGGGACGGAATTCACGGGGCTACTTTTGCCTCTGAAGAATTAAGTGAAGAATCGGAAGAACGCCGCCCGGCGGTTCAGGTAGGAGACCCGTTTATGGAAAAACTGTTGCTGGAAGCATGCCTGGAGTTAATTCGGGGTGGCCACGTGGTGGGAATGCAGGATATGGGGGCTGCTGGTTTGACAAGCTCTTCCTGCGAGATGGCCACCCGCGGTAATACAGGCATGGAAATAGACGTTTCCCTGGTGCCGCGGCGGGAAGAAGGTATGACTCCTTACGAGGTAATGCTTTCCGAATCCCAGGAGCGCATGCTGGTCATACCCAAAAAAGGCAGCGAAGAAAAGGTAAAAGAAGTCTTCGCCCGATGGGGCCTGGAAGCGGTAGTGGTGGGCCGGGTTACCGATGACGGTATACTGCGGATTAAGGACGGGGAAGAAGTAGTGGCCGAAATACCGGCCAAGGCCTTGACGGAGCAATGTCCTGTTTATAATCCTGCCCAAAAAGTCCCGGCTTACCTGCGGGAAGTTCAGGAGTATGACCCGGGCCGGCTGCCGGAGCCGGAGGACTATAACCGGGCACTATTGAGCCTGTTGCGTTCTCCTAACATAGCCAGCAAGGAATGGGTATACCGCCAGTATGATCATATGGTCAGGACCAATACTGTGGTACCGCCCGGTTCCGACGCGGCGGTCATCCGTATCAAGGGTACCTCCAAGGGTTTGGCTTTAACCACCGATTGCAACGGAAGGTACTGTTATCTGGACCCCTACTTGGGCGGCGCGATTGCTGTGGCTGAGGCGGCCCGCAATCTGGTATGTTCGGGAGCCAGGCCTCTGGCGGTAACTGACTGCCTGAATTTCGGCAATCCCGAGAAACCGGAAATTTTCTGGCAGTTTTACCAGGCGGTTCTCGGGATGAGTGAAGCCTGCCGGGTGCTGGAAACACCGGTAGTTAGCGGTAACGTAAGCTTCTATAATGAAACTGACGGTGTGGCCGTCTACCCGACCCCTGTGGTAGGTATGGTCGGACTGCTGGAAGACATAAGATTTCACTGTACTCAGGCTTTCCGGGAAGAAGGAGATATTATCCTGCTCCTGGGTGAGACCCTCCCTGAACTGGGCGGAAGCGAATACCTGGAGGTAATGCACGGCGTAGAAGCAGGAAGACCGCCGCAATTGGACCTGAATCGGGAAAAGGCAGTCCAACATTGCTGCCTAGAGGCTATAAGAAGAGGACTGGTTAAGTCGGCTCACGATTGTTCCGAGGGAGGGCTGGCGGTGGCCCTGGCGGAATGCTGCATCAGCGGTGGTACCGGAGCGGAAATAGAGATAGAAAGTTCCCTGAAACCTCATGAAGTCCTTTTCAGCGAATCTCAGTCCCGAATAATTTTAACCGCTACCGAGGCTGACGTTCCGGCGGTTAAAGAGCTGGCGGGACAGGAAGGCGTGCCGTTTGCCGTTCTCGGGCGGGTAAGTGGTGACAAACTTATTATATCCATAAACCGGCAGGGAACAGCAGAGCGGCTGATTGACCTGCCGGTGCGGGAGATGGAAGAGGCCTGGCGGGAGGAGATAAGATGCCGCATGGGCTGACATACTGGGATAAACCGAGGGATGAATGTGGAGTATTTGGTATCTACGGTCCCGGAATGAACGTGGCTGAATTGACTTATTTCGGTATTTATGCTTTGCAACATCGCGGGCAGGAAAGTGCCGGTATAGCGGTCTCCGACGGAAAAAACTTCAGCCTGCATAAAAATATGGGACTGGTTGCCGAAGTCTTCAATGAAGATATACTGGCCAAGCTCCGGGGACATATAGCTATCGGGCATGTACGATATTCTACTACCGGCTCCAGCCTGCCTGTCAATGCCCAGCCGCTTGCCTTTCGTTATCTACAGGGCATGGTGGCTCTGGCCCATAACGGTAATCTGGTCAACGCCAATCAATTGCGGCAGACACTGGCTTCTACCGGCTCGGTTTTTCAGTCGACCACCGACAGTGAAATAATTGTCAACCTTATCGCTCACTACGGGCAGAACCCCATTGAAGAGGCTATTATGAAGTGCATGATAGATATGAAGGGTACCTATTCTCTGGTGGTTATGACGGAAAACAAGCTGCTGGGGGTTCGGGATCCTTACGGCAACCGTCCCCTGTGCATCGGCCAGCTTGACGACGCGTACGTTATTGCTTCCGAAAGTTGCGCTCTGGATACCATAGGCGCCCGTTTCCTACGGGATGTTAATCCCGGAGAAATTGTGATTGTCGACGAAAACGGCTTGAGGTCTATTCAGACTATGGCCGCTCCCCATCAGGCCTTGTGTATATTCGAATTTATCTACCTGGCCCGTCCCGACAGTTGCATTGACGGTCAAAATGTCAATGCGGCGCGGCGGGCTTTGGGAAGACAGCTGGCTCGGGAGAAAAAAGTAGATGCGGATATAGTAATATCTGTTCCTGATTCCGGGACCGCAGCGGCTATGGGTTATGCCGAAGCGTCCGGGATTCCCTTTCAAGAAGGGCTGATGAAGAACCGGTATGTAGGGCGCACCTTTATCCAACCTACCCAGGAATTACGGGATTTGGGCGTGCGTTTGAAACTGAATCCTATCCGGCAGGTCCTGGAAGGCAAGAGAGTTATTTTGGTGGACGATTCTATCGTCAGGGGAACCACCAGCAAAAAAATTGTAGAGATGCTGCGGAAGGCAGGAGTTAAAGAGGTCCACATGATGGTAAGTTCCGCGCCTATTCTCTATCCCTGTTATTACGGCATCGATACTTCAGCCCGGTCTGAGCTCATTGCCGCCCAGCATGACCTGGAGGAGATAACCCGGTATATTGGAGCGGATAGCCTGCATTACTTGAGTCTAGAGGGCATGCTGGAAGCTATGGAAAAACCGGCGGAGGATTTCTGTGTAGCCTGCTTTAGCGGTAACTACCCGGCCGGAATTCCTCGTTTTGATGATAGAGGGAAATATATTCTGGAGGGGGAAGGCTGAAGTGGATGAACCCAAAAGAATGACTTACCGGGAGGCCGGAGTAGATATAGATGCCGGTAACCGGGCCGTTGCTCTTATCAAGGAACACCTGGCTCGCACGAGGCGGCCGGAGGTGCTGGCTGATATAGGAGGATTCGGGGGCCTGTTTTCTCTGGATATTTCTCGCTATCGGCAGCCGGTTCTGGTATCTGGAACTGACGGGGTAGGCACCAAGCTGCGGATAGCTATGTTGATGGACAAGCATGATACTATTGGTATCGATGCTGTGGCCATGTGCGTCAATGATGTTTTGGTATTGGGAGCCGAGCCTCTCTTTTTCCTGGATTACCTGGCGGTCGGCAAATTGAAGCCGGAAAGAGTGGCGGAGATAGTGAAGGGCATAGCCGCAGGGTGTGAACAGGCCGGGTGTGCGCTGATCGGCGGGGAGACGGCAGAAATGCCAGGATTTTACGGAGAGGAAGAATACGACGTGGCCGGGTTTGCCGTGGGGGTGGTAGACCGGGATAAAATTATAGACGGCTCCCGTATTAAACCCGGGGACCGGTTAATCGGCCTGGCATCTTCGGGTTTGCACAGCAACGGTTTTTCCCTGGCCCGGCGGGTACTTCTGGAAGCGGCAGGGCTTAGCGTAGATGATTTCGTACCCCGGCTGGGTAAGACACTGGGGGAGGAAATGTTAACTCCCACCCGCATTTATGTCAAACCGGTACTGGAACTCTTGTCCCGGTTTGATATAAAGGGGATGGCCCATATAACCGGGGGAGGGATGGTGGAAAACATTCCGCGCATTTTGCCGGAAGGAACGGAAGCCGTCCTAGAGGTTTCCGCTTGGCCGGTCCCGGAAATATTTAAATTTATCCAGGAAAAAGGGAATATAGAAGAGAGCGAGATGTGGCGTACCTTCAATATGGGTATCGGTATGGTGCTGGTGGTACCGCCGGGGCAGGTGCAGGAAATTCTGCAATACCTTGCGGACAGGAAGGAAACGGCTTATCTTATAGGCGAAATTCGAGAAGGAAATCCACAGGTAAGATTTATATAAGATTAGCAGAGGGGAGGTGGTAGGGTGGGGTTATTGAAATTAGGAGTTTTGGCTTCAGGGAGAGGTTCCAATCTGCAGGCCATCATTGATGCCATTGAACGAAATGAATTAGATGCCAGCATTGAAGTCGTAATCAGCAACCGGGCAGGAGCAAAGGCATTGGAGAGAGCCAAAAATCATAATATTCCGGCCATTTATGTGGACCCGAAAGAATATACCGGCAAAGAAGAATACGACCTGGCATTGGTGAAGGTCTTAAAGAGATACGAAGTGGAACTGGTAGTGCTGGCCGGTTTTATGCGGCTACTAACTCCCCGGTTTATAGAACACTTTCCCAATCGCATTGTCAACATTCACCCTTCTTTACTGCCGGCTTTTCCGGGGCTGGAGGCTCAAAAGCAGGCCTGGGAGTACGGGGTACGTTATTCCGGATGTACGGTTCATTTTGTGGATGAAAACATGGATACCGGTCCCATTATCGACCAGGAGGTAGTTCCCGTATACCAGGATGATACGGCGGAAACTCTGGCCGAAAGAATCCTGGAACGGGAACACCGGCTTTATCCCCGCGTTTTGCAATGGATTGCTGAGGGAAGAGTAAAGGTACGGGGGAGAAAGGTTTATATCAGCGGACTGAGTAACGAGAGGAATGATACCGCGTAATAAGTTGAAAGGAGGATAATCGGTGCAGAAGAGGGCTTTGATCAGCGTTTCTGACAAGACCGGAGTGGTGGAGTTTGCCCGGGGTTTGAAGGAGTTGGGTTATGAAGTGGTTTCCACCGGCGGCACGGCAAAAAAATTGAGGGAAGCCGGGGTCGAGGTAACTTACATAAGCGAGGTTACCGGATTTCCGGAAATTTTGGACGGGCGGGTTAAGACCCTGCATCCTAAAGTCCATGGAGGCATTTTGGCTCGGCGGACGGCGGAACACCTTCAGGAGCTGGCAGCCAACGACATTGTACCTATAGACATTGTGGCAGTCAATTTATATCCCTTCCGGGCCACCATTCAAAAAGCGGGAGTAACTCTGCAGGAAGCCATCGAGAATATTGATATCGGCGGGCCGACCATGGTTCGCGCTGCGGCCAAGAATTTTGAACACGTGGTTATCGTGGTCAACCCGGGTCGCTATCCGGAAGTTTTGAGAGAATTGCAGGAACAGGGAAAGGTTACCCGGGAAACCAGACTCCAACTGGCGGTGGAAGCTTTTGCCCATACGGCTGAATACGACCGGTTAATTACGGAATATTTGAGTAAGATTGCCGCCAAGAAAGAGGATAAATTCCCCCCTGTATTCATCCTGTCCGGAATCCGGGCCATGAATCTACGGTACGGAGAGAACCCTCACCAGCAGGCGGCTTTTTACCGGGAAGAAGGGGTAGAGGGGGCTTGTGTATCGACTGCCCGGCAGCTACAGGGTAAAGAACTTTCTTTCAACAATATTGCCGACATCAATGCAGCTTTCGAACTGGTACGGGAATTTAACCGACCGGCGGCAGTGGTCATCAAGCATACCAACCCGTGCGGTGTGGCGGTGGCGGACAACTTAGCCGATGCCTACTGCAGGGCCTTTAATGCCGATCCGGTATCGGCCTTCGGAGGTATAGTAGGCTTCAACCGGCAGGTTGACGCGGCCACGGCCCGGGAGATGGTAAAAACTTTTTTGGAAGCGGTGATCGCTCCAGGATATACGGACGAGGCACTGGAAATATTGGGAGAAAAAGAAAGCCTGCGGGTACTGGCAACCGGTGATATGTCTCCCACCAACCAGGATTATGAGGTTAAAAAGGTGAACGGAGGTTTCCTGGTGCAGGAACTTGACCGGGGTAAGGTCACTGAAAATGATTTAAAGGTGGTCACGGAAAAGAAACCTACCCGGGAGCAAGTCGAGGACCTGCTTTTTGCTTGGAAGGTGGTTAAACACGTCAAATCCAATGCCATCGTGGTGGCCAAGGGTGGAGTTACTTTAGGGGTAGGTGCCGGGCAGATGAACCGGGTCGGCGCGGCTCGGATAGCTTTAGAGCAGGCCGGGGATCAGGTCCGGGGAGCAGTTCTGGCCTCCGATGCCTTCTTCCCCTTTGCCGATACCGTGGAGCAGGCGGCCAGGGCGGGTATAACCGCTATTATCCAGCCGGGAGGTTCCCTGCGGGATGAGGAATCCATTCGGGCCGCCAACAAGCACGGCATAGCTATGGTCTTCACGGGAATGAGACATTTCAAACATTAAGAATGGCGGTGAGAGCATGAAGGTACTGGTAGTCGGTGGAGGAGGCCGGGAGCATGCTCTGGTCTGGAAAGTGGCCCAAAGCCCGAAGGTCAGCCGTATTTTTTGTACTCCCGGCAATGCTGGTATTGCAGAGCTGGCCACCTGTGTGGACATTAAGGCGGAAGATATAGAAAGTTTACTGGAGTTTGCCCGCAAGGAAAAAATAGATCTGACCCTGGTGGGACCAGAAGCGCCTCTGGTGGCAGGAATTGTGGACGACTTTCAGAAAGAGGGCTTGAAAATTTTTGGGCCCCGTAAGGCGGCAGCAGCAATTGAAGGAAGTAAACTGCTGGCCAAGGAAATCATGACTAAGTACCATATTCCGACCGCCCGTTATGCTTCTTTTACTGATCCGCAAGAAGCCAAGCGTTATATAGAACAATATGGGGCTCCTTGTGTGGTCAAGGCCGATGGCCTGGCGGCGGGTAAAGGGGTCATAGTGGCCCGGCAGAAAGATGAGGCTCTGGAAGCCATCAACCTTATTATGGAAGAAAAGGTATTTGGCAGGGCCGGTAACAAGGTGGTCATCGAGGAATACCTGGAAGGGGAAGAGGTAAGCATACTGGCCTTTACCGATGGGGAGACGGTAGTTCCCATGGTTTCTGCCCAGGACCACAAACCGGTGTTTGACGCTGACCAAGGTCCCAACACCGGTGGTATGGGAGCCTATTCCCCAGCTCCGGTGTACACGCCTGAAGTACACCGGCAGGTGATGGAAAAGATTCTTAAGCCGGTTATACGAGGCTTGAAGGAAGAAGGAAGGCCTTACCGGGGCGTTATTTATGCCGGGTTAATGGTGACGGAAGAAGGGCCCAAAGTGCTGGAGTTCAACTGCCGCTTCGGTGACCCGGAGGCCCAGCCGGTACTGATGCGTTTAGAAACTGACTTAATTGATATTGTGGAAGCAGTACTCGCCGGACGCCTGGCCGAACAGGAAATATCCTGGAGGGAAGAAGCCGCCGTTTGTGTGGTACTGGCTTCCGGAGGTTATCCCGGTAAATACGAAAAAGGAAAACCTATCCAGGGTCTGAAGGACATTCCGGAACATACTTATGTATTCCACGCGGGAACGGCCTTGAAAGACGGGCAGGTAGTAACTAACGGGGGAAGAGTACTAGGAGTGACCTCCCGGGGAGATACTATTGAGCAGGCTATTGCCCGGGCTTACCAGGCGGTGGAAAAAATCTATTTTGAGGGAATGCATTATCGCCGGGATATCGGAAAGAAAGCACTGGACAGGCTTGGTTAATACCAGACCTCAACAAGGGTTCCTCAGTTCAATGAGGGACCCTTTAACTTTTCCCTCGCCGGCCAGGTAACCATTCAACTCATCTTTGACAGTTTAAAAACAAGATTCCAGTAACGACAGGCATTTCAAGGGACGGAATACAGGCGTGCCA
>NZ_BDGJ01000059.1:38834-42988 GCF_002207765.1 Calderihabitans maritimus | reverse complement strand
AATTGTAGTTATTCCGTTCGGCCTGGTCAAGGGTAAAATGAACGGGCGGAGCCCGCCCTTGACCAGACCTCACTTCATTTGTTAATCAAGCCCGGTGAAAAGATAAGAGCATGGCAGTGGCATTTTATCAGGCCATTGTTGGCAAAAAGCATTACAAAACATAGAGTAGCAAAACCCTCAAATTCTACGAAAAAAAGAGTTTGGGGGAGTTAGAAACAAAATATTGAGATAGGAGGGTTTGACATGATAGGCGGCAATGCGATGTTGACAATATGGTTTTGGTTAAGCGTTATCTTTTTTATAACTGCCATGGTTGTGCTCTGGAAGTGGTATCGGCCGGAAGATATGTCCCAAGATGTTTCTGAAGATTAAAAAATTAAAACATATTTTAATACCGGCAAATTATTGGGCGGCGGTAAGCGTTGCCAACAATTTGCCGGTATTTCTGTATAAAGTTTTTTATCCTTAATTGAGATTTAATCTTCAGACCAGCGGTACGAGGAGGTAATGAAATGAAAAAGATACTACTCATATCCACTGGCGGGACCATTGCCATGGCGAAAGATGACAATGGCCTAGCTCAACCCACGCTAGATGCTCAAAACTTGTTGCGAGCCGTGCCAGAAATTAAAAGTGTTGCTGATGTTACTGCCGAGCAGTGGTTAAATGTTCCCAGCCCTTTTCTGCAGTTTTCCGACCTTGTCGAACTTGGTCGGAAAATTAATGAAGCTGAAACCGCAGGCTATGATGGCGTGGTGATAACCCAGGGTACGGATACGCTGGAGGAATCTGCTTATTTTTTGGACCTTATTCTGGAAATTTCCATCCCTGTAGTACTTACCGCCGCCCAGCGAAATCCTTCGCTGCCAAGTTCTGACGGGCCGATGAACCTGTTGGATGCCATAACGGTAGCCGCTGACGACCAGGCAAAAAACTACGGTGTGTTGGTAGTAGCCAATTCGGAAGTACACGGGGCACGGGAAGTGGTAAAAACCCATACCAGCAGGATCGATACCTTTAGAAGCCCAGAATTTGGCCCCCTGGGAGCCATAAGCAACGGCAGGGTGGTTTGGCTACGAAATCAGTTGTGGCATGAAGTTTTTCCTATTAAACAACTGGTTGACAAAGTTGAGGCAGTATACCTAGGATTAGGTTCCGAAGGAAGTGTGATAGAATTTCTTGTTGATGCCGGTATTAAGGGCATAGTCATCCAGGCGTTGGGTGGCGGACATGTTCCACCCAAAACTTTACCCGCCATTACTAAAGCGGTGAATAAGGGTATTCCGGTAGTAATTACCAGCCGTTGTCATGCCGGAAGGCTGTTTACAGGCACATACGGTTTTCAAGGAGCGGAAAAGCACTTATGGGAATTGGGGACAATTTTTGGCGACGGGCTGGCAACTTCCAAAGCGCGGGTAAAACTGGTGGTACTCTTATCGGCGGGTTTAAGCCTGGATGAGATCCGCTATCATTTCGAAAAGCATTTTTATGCTTAATATCTAAAGGTAAACTAAAATTTTTGAAAAAATGGGGTGAGTTTATGCGCGAACAAATTTCTGTCGCCCTAGTGCAGTTTGCACCCCACGAATTTACCGCCAAAGAAAAAAATGTATCATACATGGTGGACCAAATAATTGCATTGGGAAAACAAGGTATAGACCTGATAGTATTTCCCGAACTTTCTGTTTCCGGTTTCTTCCGGCATGAACCGGGAGGTAAGCTTGCTTATTGGGAAAAAGGAGCGGAAGATTTAGACGGGGAATCCAGTCACCGCATAATCACGGCTGCCAAAGAAGTGGGAGTTTATGTAGTGTTCGGTCTGGCCGAACGTTTGGCAAGGCCGGTCGAGATGTATAATACGGCGGTTTTGGTAGGTCCTGGGGGAATTGTGGGCGCTGCCCGCAAAATGCACTTACCGTTATATGAAAAATTCTATTTTACTTCCGGCCGATTGGGAACGGTACTTCATACACCTTTGGGCCAAATTGGGCTTGCAATTTGTTACGATATGTATTTCCCAGAAGCCATAAGAATATTGGCCGTAAATGGTGCTGAAATCATTATTGCTATCAGCTCCATGTGGAAGGGTGGTGACAAGGGCGGCGTAGGCCTGATAGGCAGTAAGGAGAGGATATTTGATATTACCCCTGTTTGCCGGGCTATGGAGAATCAAGTATACTTTTTAAGCTGCAACGGGTGTGGCAGGCATGACATGGGTCCAATGCTGGGGGTATGGGAACGTTTAGGGAATTCAAAGGTTGTAGACCCACTGGGGAACATTTTAGCTGTTGCTGACTGTAACAGAGAAAGCGTTATCACCGCGGTGCTCACCAGGGAAGTGTTGATCAAAGGGCGTTCAGCATTCGGGTTTTTGGCTGACCGCATACCGGAACTTTACAGCGACCTCATATACAGTCAAGTTTCAAAATAGGGCAGGGTTGAAATATGCATGGGGTAACGGTGAAAATTGACCCAATGCGGATGAAAAGGCGTTTAGATGCCCTAGCGGAGTTTGGCCGTGATCCCCAAGGTGGTTGGACCCGCTATAGTTTTACCCCAGAATATATCCAGGCACAAAATTTGGTAAAAGAGTGGCTGGAAGAGGCAGGGATGAAGGTCCGCTTGGATCCGGTGGGAAACTTGGTCGGCCGCCTGGAAGGTATTGATGGGACATTACCGGCAGTAGCCATGGGTTCCCATATTGACACGGTCAAAAATGGCGGCAAGTTTGACGGCAATTTGGGGGTTGTAGCAGCTGTAGAAGTAGTACAAACCATTGTAGAAAATCATATTGCGCATCGTCATCCAATTGAAGTGATTGTGTTCGTTGAAGAAGAAGGAGCCCGCTTCGGGTCCGTTATGTTAGGAAGCCGTGCCATGTTAGGCTTGGTTACCCTGGAGGATTTACATAAGCACCACGATGAGGCGGGTATAACTCTTTACCAGGCCTTAAGATCAATGGGTCTTAGTCCGGAAAAAATCCCCGCTAGCGTTGTTCCGCCCGGTTATTACAAAGCCTTTTTTGAAATGCACATTGAGCAGGGGGCTATACTTGATTCTATGAACATTCCGGTCGGTATCGTGGAAGGAATTGCCGCTCCGGTTTGGTTGGCGATCAGAATCACCGGCAGGGCAGACCATGCCGGAACCACCCCAATGAACCTGCGGCGAGACGCACTGTCTGCCGCTGCCGAAATTGTCCTTGCTGTAGAAAAAATTGCCCGAGAAACCGATAAGTCCACCGTAGCCACCGTAGGCAGGCTGCAGGTGAAACCCGGCGGTATCAATATTGTCCCCGGGGAGGTGAAAATGACTGTTGACATTCGGGATATTGATGTCCAGAGACGACAGACAGTCGTGAAGAAGATTGAAGACGCGGTGAAGGTAGTTTGTCAACGGAGAGAGATTAGTTATGAAATAAATGAAATAGTCAGGATTGAGCCGGTAATGCTACCGGCAAAAATGAGACAGCTAATTGCGTCAGCAGCAGAAGAAGTTAACGTACCTTACTGTAAAATAATAAGTGGGGCAAGTCATGATGCGCAGATCATGGCCCAAATCACCCCGGTGGGGATGATATTTGCTCCTAGTAAAGGAGGTTTAAGCCACTGCCCCCAGGAGTATACGGAGCTTGAGGATATTGCTGTTTGTACCCGCGTCCTCTTAAGTTCGGTCTTAAAGATTATTTGACAAAAAAGCGGTTTCCCTTAAGTGTTGTAAAAAACAAATTATATTTTCCCCAGCAAACCGTATTGTAAACCGTCGAGCAGCGTAGTGTACCATTAGAGGAATACCCTGCTGGCGGTTCTTTTTCATTACGCAAGTTAAGACGAATGACAGGTTGAGCCTTATAGTATTTCACTATTTCTTAGTTCTTTAACCGGTCATAACCTCCATCTTCAATGATAAACTTTGCTCTATCCATAAAACCTGAGAAGCAATGTTTTCACCCAGAGGGGTCACACATCCGCGTCATTGAGGCCTCTCGGCTGTATCCTATTGCACCCTGGGTGACGAAGACCTCAAATGTACTGTGTACGGCCCTAAAACCCAGGGTGCTAAAAAAATGCCAGCAAGCAATTTTTGTACTCAATTTTTTATAATACTTCAAGCCAAGGGGGAATAAAGTTTCTTGGAGAATACAAGAGCGACTT
>NZ_BDGJ01000059.1:0-38705 GCF_002207765.1 Calderihabitans maritimus | reverse complement strand
TTTTTTTTTTTTTTTACCTTACACCTCTTGGTATGTAAGGGCTAGCAATTGTACAAAAGGCTCATACAAAAACAACCTCCCGGCCAAGATATATGGTGGGAGGTGTTTTCATGTGGAATAACCTTGAAACACGACGCATAAACCGCAGACGGGGTGAAAAACCCAAGATTTCTCAAGTGGGTCTTCGGCGAGAATTCAACATGGAGCCGGCAAGTCCCATTACGACACAGGTGCGAAAAGCCAACCGGGCAGATTTCAATTTTAGTGCAGATGCTACAGTGTTTGATGAAGATATATAGACAAATACAAATACAGAGGGAATAAGTCTTTATTTTTGGAGCAAGCTGGGGCTTAAAGGCTAAACCGCAAGGCCAACGCTCTAGCGCATTTTTTGGTCGAGAAAGAGGGAGCAAAAAAAGGTGACCGCGTGGCCGAGGATTGCTAAATTCGCCGATGAAATACCGCGCAATTCATCCGGCAAGGTGCTTACACATGTTGTAAGAGAACGATATGTAAAGGGAGAAGCATAAACAGGAATTAGAAGTTTCGATCTTGTCCCAGAAAAAGTAAATATCAGTGGTTAGCAATAATTAAGGAAGGTTCTATTTCTGACCTTCCTTAATTTATTTGAAATTATTACTTTTCTTCTTCCGCTGCTTCATATTTTGAGGGACAACGGGTGCTGACCTTTTCTGCTTCAAAAATGCCCGATTTCGAATTGTAATAACCTTGTAAAATTATATCGGCTTCCGGATAGTCAAAGTTGTCCGGCATTACACCGTTGTAGACCACCGGCATGGTTGTGTCTTCTTGGAATACTTTAAAGCGGAGTTCGATCTTCTGGCTGTCCCACTGAACACTGGATTGATCTAACTTTCCTTCCGTGACGATGTACTTACCTTCGTAGGCTTCCGGGTTTTCAAGCAGTTCGGATATGGTTACCTGGTAGCCCGAATTGAGACTAAATCCGCTGACTATCAGATAACCGACTGCCAATACCACTATCAAAATGCCGATGGTCATCTTTTTCCCTTTGGTCATAACCGCACCCCCTATCTTAGCTATTAATTATTGTAGTACAAACCGGAGGCACTATCAATAGCAAATGGTGTCGCTTTAAGATGTTTTGTGCTGGTGGGCTCGTTTTTCTGCTTCTTCCGCTTCTTTTTCCACTTCAGCCAGAATTTTTGCTTCCGTTTCATCCATACGAGCTGCCAGGTGGGGCTTAGTTTCCCGGGGTTTAGTGAGCCAGAAGTAAATGCCTCCTCCCAAAAAAAGAAGATAAATAACTGCCACGACTATTAAAATTAGGGTTATTTGTTCCATACGGGTTTCCTCCTCAACTGAAAGTCAGCGTTTGCTGATTATTTTTTATCTTTTGTTATTGGGGCTGTACTTTATACGAATTAGTCCAAAGTGTTATGCTTCTTAATTTAGTATACCTTGAGTGACTTAGGGAAATCATACAAAGGATTCTACGACAAAGGAGGATAACCTGGTGGATTTATTTTCCCATAGCGCGGCCGGATGGCTGTTGGCATATTTTGGTGCCGGCGCCTTCAGGGCGGAAAGTTCCGTGGCAACGGTTCTGGCTAGTTTGCTTCCCGACAGTGATGCCGTGGCTCTTTTCCGGGGGTTAGGAACCTTTTATAAGTATCACCGGAAGGTGACCCATTCTCTGCTCGGTTCTGCCGGCCTGGCCTTTCTGGCTGCGGTTTTAATGCAACTCTGGGTACCTACTTCTTTTGCCGTACTTTTTGGTTTGAGTCTTTTGGGGGCAGGTACTCACCTGTTTTTTGACCTACTGACGCCCAGCGGCATACCTGTTTTCTTTCCTTTTTCCCGGCGTAAGTTCACCATGGACCTGGTTTGGTTCTACGACCCGTGGTTATGGTTCGTGTTTGGAGGTAGTCTAATAGCCCAACTGTTTGGTTGGTGGTTATTATTTTTTGTATCGATCTCTGCACTGCCCCTTTATTTACTTCTCCGAGTTTTCTGCAAGGTGGAAGCAAGACGTTTAGTATCTCAGAAACCAGGTTGGGGAAAGGGAAAAGTCGATGTCTTGCCTGATCTTATCAATCCTTTCTTGTGGTATGCAGTGAAGGTGGGAAAAAGAAGCTATAGTGTGGCCCGGGTCGATTTGTTCAAGGGTGCAGTCCTTGTCGAAGAGGAAGTTTCAAGGCACATCAGTTCTCCGGCAGTGGAACAGACTTTAAATTTTTGCCAGGTGCAGGTTTTTCTCGAACGCTTCCGCTATCCTTATGCCACGATTTCCTGTGCCGAAGGCAAAGTGCAAATCATCTGGTATGATCTCTATTACCGGAGGCAGGGCGGCATCACCGGGGTGCGAATTGACTTGACCAAAAAGAAACACCTTGCTCAGGTTAAGTGGTGTTATGAACCGGTGTTGCCCAAACTTTATCCTAAAAAATTTTTTTACTTTCCCAAAATCTAGCAGGATTTTGCCGCCGAACATAGAATAGTGGTAGTAGGTGGGATAAAGTGGAGCTGTGTACCATATAGTGGGGTGCCTCACATGTTCATGGGGGAGTATCAGCATACTATTGACGATAAAGGTCGACTGACTCTCCCAGCTCGTTTCCGGGAAGGGTTGGGAGACAGTTTCGTAGTTACAAAAGGATTGGATAACTGCCTTTTTGTGTACCCCATGGACGAGTGGAAACAACTGGAACAAAAACTGAAAGCTCTGCCCTTCACTAAGAAAGAAGCTCGGGCTTTCGTCCGTTTCTTTTTTTCCGGTGCAACCGAATGTGGTTTTGACAAACAAGGAAGAATATTATTACCTGCCAACCTTCGGGAATATGCAGGACTGGAGAAAGATGTGGTGATTATTGGAGTTTCTACCCGGGTGGAAATATGGAGCAAGGTGAATTGGGACAAATACAGTAAGGATGCCGAAGCGGATTACGAGGAAATTGCAGAGAACATTGTTGATCTGGATATTCAGCTGTAACTGCCATACAGGTGAGACTGATGGTTGCTTTCGAACATATTCCAGTTATGCTTGAAGAAACAATAGAACTTTTAGCTATTAAACCGGAAGGTATTTATGTAGATTGTACGTTGGGTGGCGGAGGCCATAGCAGGGCCATTTTGGATAAATTGGGTAAACAGGGCCGTTTAATAGCTATAGATCAGGACATGGAAGCCATTGAGGCCTTCAAACCATATAAACAAGGATTTGGAGACCGGGTGAGTTTGGTACACGGTAATTTTGTTGCTTTGAAAGATATTTTACAGCAAATGGGAGTAAAGAAAGTCGACGGTATTTTGTTTGATATAGGGGTTTCTTCACATCAGTTGGATACTCCGGAACGCGGTTTTAGCTACCAGTTAGACGCACCTCTTGATATGCGGATGGATACCACCCGGGAGTTAACTGCGTGGCATATTGTGAACAATTATTCGGAAGCTGACCTGGCTCGAATCATATACGAATACGGTGAAGAACGCTGGGCGCGCAGGATTGCTTCTTTTATCGTACAGGCCCGGAAGAAAAAACCGATCGATACCAGTGGCCAGTTGGTGGAAGTTATTAAAAGGGCAATACCCGCAGGTGCGAGGAAAGTCGGTCCCCATCCCGCCAAACGGACTTTCCAAGCCCTGCGGATTGCAGTTAATAATGAACTGGAGGTTCTTGAGAAAGCCCTGTATCATGCCGTTGAAGTTTTGAAACCATCCGGAAGAGTCTGTGTTATTTCCTTTCATTCCTTGGAAGACAGGATAGTTAAGAAGGTCTTTCGTCAACTCTCTCGTGCCTGTACCTGTCCCCCGGAGCAGCCGATTTGTGTTTGTAAAAGCCGGAAGATAGTGAAAGTGATAACAAAGAAGCCTGTAACTCCATCGCAGGAAGAGGTTAAACGTAATCCCCGTTCCCGGAGTGCCAAGTTGAGAGCAGCGGAGAAGCTGTAGGGGATGGTTCTAAGAAGAAGAAAGGGTGAATAATGTTGTTAGTAGCACCGCGTCCATACAGTCCCAACTGTCCGATGCCACAGCCGTTGCCCCGCCGGAGTAATCAATTGGCTGTAGCTACTTCCAATTATGTCCGTACGGCGGCTATAGGGTTAATTTTGGTCGGATTCATAATCGGTTTGTTGTTGACTTACGAATATGCCCGGCTGGCAGCTACCGGTTATAAGATTACCCGAGTCAAACAAGAAATTGCTGCCCTACAGTCGGCCAATGAAAAATTGCAACTGGAGATCGCCAAGCTTAAATCTCTGGAGCGGATAGAAATTATTGCCACTACCAAGCTGGGTATGGAAAAGCCGCGGGATAAGGTACAACTGGTTTTTATAAATGAATTGGAACCGGCGGTAAGGATGGCACACTACCATAGCGAAGCGGAGGAAAATATGGTTGGGCAAAAAGAAAATCACCCGTTCTTGGCGGCTCTCGTTCGCTTATTCTCCGACTGGGCATTGGGGGCTAAAGCAGTTGAGGCGTCGCAACGGTAGCTCAAAAATTCATAAAGGTTAGTAATGGTTTTGTGGGGAACAGGAGTGAGGGTAAATGAACACAAGCATTACGATCCGAAAGAGGATTGTTATTATTTTTTTTCTACTGGCTTGTGTTCTTTTTAGTTTAATGATAAGGTTGGCATGGATTCAATTTGTCCGGGGTGAGGAGTTACAGGAGAAGGCTCTGGAGATGCGTCTCCGGGAGGTAACGGTAGAAGCCAAACGAGGTATTATCTATGACCGCAAGGGGAGGAAACTTGCGGTAAGTGCCAGTGCCGATTCTATCTATGCCGTGCCGCCGGAGATTAAGCGTTCCGGCCGGGAAAAGGAAATAGCCCGTCAGGTTGCTGCTGTGTTGGAAATATCTCCGGAGGAACTGGAAAAAAAGATAACGGCCAACAGGGCTTTTGTCTGGATTAAAAGGAAGGTAGAAGCTGAGAAAGCCAGAAAGATTAAAGAACTGGATCTACCGGGAATAGAGACGGTGGAAGAAAGCAGGCGCTATTATCCTAAAGGAACTCTTGCGGCCCATATATTAGGTTTCGTCGGTATAGATAATCAGGGCCTGGAAGGACTAGAATTTACCTATGACAAAGTTCTGCGGGGAAAACCGGGACGAATTGTAGTGGAGTATGATGCAGCCGGTAGGGAAATCCCTCAGGCCATGCGCCGCTATATTCCCCCCGAAAACGGCTACAACTTAGTCCTAACCATAGATGAAACTATCCAGTACATCGTGGAAAGGGAATTAGACAGGATAATGAACAGCGAAACCAACCCGGCCAGCGCTACCATAATAGTAATGGATCCCCGTAGCGGCGAAATCCTCGCTTTGGGAAGCCGCCCTGTTTATGATCCGAACAAATACGGCGAATATCCTCAATCTGTTTGGCGCAATATTGCCGTTTCCAATACCTATGAGCCGGGCTCTACTTTTAAGGTGATTACAGCGGCAACAGCCCTTGAAGAAGGGCTCGTTTCTCCTGAAGAGCGCTTTTATGATCCCGGTTACATTAAGGTAGGGAAAGAAATTATTAAATGTTGGCGATATCCGCGAGCCCATGGAAATCAAACTTTCGTGGAAGGCGTACAGAACTCCTGTAATCCTGTTTTCGTTACTATCGGATTGAGGATAGAAGATAAGCAATCTGGGCTCTTTTATGATTATATTAAGGCTTTTGGCTTCGGGCAGGAGACAGGGGTGGATCTCCCGGGGGAAGCAAAAGGAATTATGATTCCTTTAGAGAAATTAAAAAGGATTAATATAGCTACTATAGCTATGGGACAGAGTATTTCCGTTACGCCCATCCAGTTGATAAGCGCTGTAGCTGCTATAGCCAACGGAGGCATTCTTTATCGACCTCATCTGGTACGTCAGATTACGGACCAGGATGGGAACATAGTGAAGCAGTTTGAGCCGGAGCCGATTAGGCAAGTAATATCCCGCGAAACAGCTCGCGAGCTGGCTTCTATTCTGGAAAGGGTAGTAAGCCATGGCACGGGGCGTAACGCTTATATTCCAGGATACCGGGCGGCAGGGAAAACCGGTACCGCCCAGAAAGCCGGTCCCGGCGGGTACCAGCAGGGGAAGTATGTTGCTTCTTTTGTAGGTTTTGCCCCGGCTGATGATCCTCAACTGGTTGTTCTAGTTGTCATTGATGAGCCGAAAGGTTATCCTTATTACGGCGGAACGGTTGCGGCCCCTGTTTTCAAGCGAGTTATGGAGGATAGCTTGAGATACCTGGGGGTTCCGGTACGTTATGATCCAAATGAGCGAGAAAAAATTTCTCAGCCGGCCATGGTAGAGGTTCCTTCAGTGATACGTCTTCCTCTGGATAAGGCCCAGAAAGCTCTCAGGGCAGCGGGGCTGAAAGCCGTAGTCGAGGGGAACGGATCGCTGGTTATAGATCAAACTCCTAAACCTTTGGCAAAAGTAGCAGAGGGTACTACGGTAATTCTTTACGTCGGCTCAGGGAAAGAGAAGGAAGAAACGGTAGTGCCCGATGTTACCGGTAAAAGGTTGAGGGAGGCCGCCCAATTGATGGAGGCTCTGAATCTCAGGATAAATCCACTGGGATACGGCGAGGCGGTAGAACAAGATCCCCGACCGGGAGCCGTAGTCCCGCGGGGTACTACCGTTAAGGTAATATTTAGAGAGATTGAAACGGAAAAAGTTCTAGGACCTTAAAAACCAGAATTGAGTGGGAGTTTTTCTACTTCCGGCTCAGACTCTGTTTTTTCAGAACGGGAAGTTTAAAGGAAGATTCTTCCGTTAATAATAAATCTTGCAGGAATTTTACATTAAGATCCGCCGGGGAGGTTTTTCATGAAAGAGCTTCAGAAGCTGGTACACAAGTTATCTTTCCAATTGCTTCAAGGAAGTTTAAACCAGTACGTAAAGGGAATTCACTATGATTCAAGACAGATAAAAGAGGGTTATCTTTTTGTTGCCATTGAAGGTTTTCGCGTTGACGGGCACCGGTTTATACCGGACGCATTAGAGCGAGGGGCTGTAGCATTGGTTGTGGAAAAGCCCGTTGCCGTGCCGGAAGGAGTTACCTGCCTGCTGGTGAAAGACAGTCGCAGGGCATTGTCTGCTCTTTCTGCCGCTTATTTTGATTATCCTTCCCGTCACCTGAACCTTATCGGAGTAACGGGAACCAACGGTAAAACTACGACCACCCATTTAATTGAAGCGATATTGCAACAGGCAGGAGAAAAGGTGGGTTTATTAGGTACAATTGTTAACCGCATCGGAGACCGGGAACTCCCGGCGGTGCACACCACTCCTGAATCTTTGGATTTGCAGGCCCTTTTGGCGCAGATGGTGGAAGAGGAAGTCGCCTATGCGGTAATGGAAGTATCCTCTCATGCCTTGGCTCTCGACCGGACGGTAGATTGTGAGTACGACGTGGGAGTCTTTACTAATCTATCTCAGGACCATTTGGATTTTCACCAGAATATGCAGGAATATTTGAAGGCCAAAGGTAAGTTGTTCGCGAGTCTGGGAAGCGGGGTGAAGAAGAGGAAGAAATACGCAGTGATTAACGCCGACGACCCTCAGTCAGCTTACCTGCGGCAAATCACTTCGGTACCGGTAGTTACTTACGGGCTCCGAGAGGAATCCGACGTACAGGCTAAGAATATTGATGTCGGTACTAAAGGCGTTCGGTTCCAAGTAGTCTCCCCTTCGGGTGAATTTCCGTTAAATTTAAAACTCACTGGTAAATTTACTGTATATAACGCGTTGGCGGCTGTGGCAGTAGGAATGCAGGAAGGAATTCCGGAGGAAGAAATCAAACAGGCCTTGGAAGGGGTTACCGGTGTGGCCGGCCGGTTTGAGCTGGTCGACTGTGGCCAGGAGTTTGCGGTAGTAGTAGACTACGCCCATACTCCTGACGGATTGAAGAATCTCCTGGAAACAGCCAGAGAAATGACTAAAGGTAGAATCATTACGGTATTCGGCTGCGGTGGAGACCGGGACCGAGGCAAACGTCCTCTGATGGGAGAAGTAGCCGCCCGGTACAGCGATTTTTGTATAGTTACTTCTGATAATCCCCGCAGCGAAGAACCGGAAGCCATTATCCAGGACATAATTCCTGGAGTGGAAAAAATCACTCGCGAAAACTACAAAATAATTGTAGATCGCTATCAGGCCATCCGGGAGGCCATTGCTATGGCTCGGAGGGACGATATGGTGATTATTGCCGGAAAGGGTCATGAAACCTATCAAATAATTCAGGATAAAATACTGCCTTTCGACGACCGGAAGGTGGCAAGAGAAATCTTAAGGGGATACGGTTATGATTCTGATGACGTTTGAAGAAGCCTACCGCGTTATGCGGGGAAAGCTGCTGTCCGGGGATCCGGCGGCTCAGTTCAGGGGAGTTTCTATTGATAGCCGCCAGATTAAACCGGGTGAGTTATTTTTTGCGTTTCCGGGACAGAGAGTTGATGGTCACCAGTTTGTGGTTGAGGCTTTGGGTAAGGGTGCTGCCGGGGCAGTAGTTATGAGAAAAGTACACCGGTGGCCTCAGGATAAAGCCTTAATTCTGGTGGATGATACTCTCAAAGCCTTCCAGAGTCTGTCTCGTTACCACCGCAGGCAATTCGAGATTCCGGTGATTGGCGTTACGGGCAGCAACGGCAAGACTACAACCAAAGATATGATAGCTTCAGTTCTTGCTGAGAGCGGTCCCACGCTAAAGAATTCCGCGAATTTCAATAACGAAATTGGATTGCCTTTAACTATTTTTCACTTATCTTACAGTCATAAGGCTACCGTGCTGGAAATGGCTATGCGGGGTCGGGGCGAGATTGCCGAACTTTGCTATATTGCTCAACCGACAGGAGCAGTAATCACCAACATAGGCCCCGCTCATTATGAGTTACTTGGTTCCTTGGAAAATATTGCCCGGGCCAAGGGTGAATTGCTGGAAGCCATACCTCCCACTGGTTTTGCCGTTTTGAACGGCGAGGACCAGTGGTGTATCCGGTTAGCCTCGCGCTGCCGCGGGAAAGTCCTTTTTTACGGCCGGGGAGATAATGCAGATATCAGGGCTCTGGATGTTCGCCCGGTGACCGGTGAGGGGATGGCTTTTACTGTTCGCGTAGGGACGGATAAGGAGTCTATGTTTATTCCTGTCTTGGGTGAACATAATGTGCTGAACGCCTTGGCGGCGGTGGGCGTCGGATACCAGCTGGGAATGAGCCTTCAGGCTATCGCCCGGGGACTTAAAAAGGTTCGCTTAAGTCCCATGCGGCTGGAGAAGTTTAAAGGAATTAATGACACCATGATAATAAACGACGCCTATAATGCCAATCCGGCATCGACCAAGGCGTCCTTAAAGGTATTACAGCACCTGCGAAAGACGCGGGCAATTGCGGTATTGGGCAATATGCTGGAACTGGGACCTTTAGCCGAACAGGGACATCGGGAAGTGGGAGAAACGGTGGCCGATTTGGGGATTGACTATCTGTTCACGGTAGGAGACCTCGCCGAAAAAATAGCCCGGGGTGCTCTCGAAAGAGGAATGCCGGAGGAAAAAATCCGAGTGTGCCGGGATAACCAGGAGGCGTGGCAGGGTTTACAGCAATTATTGCGGCCTGGAGATGTAGTTCTGATTAAAGGTTCCCGGGGCATGAAAATGGAGGAGATCGCCGATAGGCTGAGGGCAGAGTAGGTGATACGAGGATGAAAGCGATTATCGTTGCCTTTGGGCTTTCAGGAATTATTACCCTGATTTTAGGACCTGTAATCATTCCCTGGTTGCAACGGTTAAGGGTGGGTCAGAGCATTCGAACCGACGGACCCCGTACTCATTTAACCAAAGCCGGAACTCCTACTATGGGAGGGATTTTGTTCCTGGCCGCTATAGTGATAACTACTGTGGTATTGAAAGGGGATGACCCTGCTGCCCTCTTGGTACTGGCGACTACCTTGGGTTACGCGGGTATCGGTTTTACTGATGATTTTATTAAAGTTGTCTTAAGAAGACCCTTAGGACTAAAAGCGCGCCATAAGCTTACGGCGCAGGTGATCATGGCGTTAGCCCTAGCCATTGTGTCTATGGCCATGGGAAGAGGAACGGAAATTGTTGTGCCTCTATTAGGTTTTCACTGGAATTTAAGTTGGTTTTATCCCATTTTTGCTACTTTAGTGTTAGTGAGTACCAGCAACGCGGTCAACCTCACGGATGGATTGGACGGTCTGGCTGCCGGGGTAACTGCCTTTGCTTCTTTAGCTTACGTACTAATCGCGCTTATGGTGGACAAGACGGGGTTGGCCGTTTTTGCTGCCGCCGTTGCCGGCGGCTGTATAGGCTTTTTGCGGTTTAACGCCCACCCGGCACGCGTTTTCATGGGAGACACCGGATCTTTAGCTCTGGGTGCAGCTTTGGGATCTCTGGCCGTATTAACGGGTACTGAACTGGTACTACCTGTTGTAGGAGGCGTTTTTGTTGCCGAATCCCTGTCGGTGATAATACAAGTTATTTCTTTTCGTTTAACCGGTAAACGGGTATTTCGTATGAGCCCTCTGCATCACCATTTTGAGCTTTCTGGATGGAAGGAAAAAGAAATAGTGAACGGTTTTTGGTTGGCAGGCGTTTTACTGGCGGTTCTGGGCATCCTATTTATGTACAATTTGGGTTAGAAAGGAAGAAACTTATGAACTGGAAAGGGAAAAAAGTTTTAGTTATAGGCATGGGTCATAGCGGTTTGGCTGCCGCTCGGGTCTTACATGAAGAGGGTGCTCAAATTACACTTACCGATATAAAAAGGAAAGAGGAGCTGGTCCAGGCTATCCAGAGTATTGAAGACTTGCCGGTACGGTTAGAGTTGGGCGCCTATCCGGAGGTGAACATGGAAAATACGGATGTAGTTATAATCAGCCCGGGTGTACCCTTAAGCATTGCTCCGGTTCAGCAGGCCCGGGCCTCTCGCATACCAGTCTGGAGTGAAATAGAAGCCGCCTATCGTTTCCTTGAAGGGCCGGTGGTAGCCATTACTGGTACTAATGGTAAGACGACGACTACCGCCTTAGTAGGCGAGATGTTCAAGGACGCGGGAAGACCGGTATTAGTGGCGGGGAATATTGGCATTCCCCTTATCCGGGAGGCCCGTTCCACAAATTCGGACACGGTAATTGTGGTGGAAGCCAGCAGTTTTCAGCTGGAAACCATAGACCGTTTTCGTCCCCGAGTGGCGGTCATCCTGAATATTACACCTGATCATCTGGACCGCCATCTTACTTTGGAAAAGTATATCCAAGCCAAAGCGAGGATTTTTGAGAACCAAAGTTCTTCGGATTTTACCATTCTAAATTACGATGATGAGAGAGTAAGATCCTTGGCCTCCAAAACACCGGGAAGAGTGATATTTTTCAGCCGGCAGCATATGCTAGAACCGGGAGTGTACGTACAGGACGGCAACGTGGTAGTGGCAATAGAGGGTAAAAAAGAAGTAGTCTGCCCAGCCGAAGAAATAAACATCAAGGGAAGTCATAATTTAGAGAACGCTTTGGCCGGGGTGGCAGCGGGAAGCGCCATGGGGCTTGCTGTCGACAGCATTGCCCGTACTTTACGGACTTTTCCGGGAGTGGCCCATCGCCTGGAGTTTGTGGCTGAGTTTGGCGGAGTAAAGTATATTAACGATTCCAAAGGGACTAACCCGGATGCTGCCATAAAGGCACTGGAAGCATATGCGGAGCCTGTTGTATTAATTGCAGGCGGTAAGAACAAGGGCAGTGACTTTTCATCGTTGGCCATAAAAATTAAAGAGAAAGTTAGAGCGTTGGTCCTGGTGGGCGAGGCTGCCGGAAACATTCAGGAAGCAGTAGAAAAGGTAGGGTTTAAGAATTTTTACCGGGTGGATACTTTTGAAGAAGCGGTCAAAACGGCGGCGTCCCTGGCCCTTCCGGGAGATGTGGTTCTGCTTTCACCGGCCTGTGCCAGTTGGGATATGTTTAGAAGTTATGAAGAGAGAGGAGAAAGATTTAAGAGTTTGGTAATGCAGTTAAAAGCCGGTATGGATGAGGGTAGAAAACCAGACTGAAAAGTTGTGGCCGGAGAAAGCTAAGGGGGGTTATCCGTGGCACGGCAGAAGAGACCACCGGATTTTATTATATTTTTAACTACCCTTTTATTATTGGGGCTGGGAATTATTATGGTTTTTAGCGCCAGCGCTTATTCTGCGTTGTTGTATAACAATGATATGTTTTATTACCTTAAAAAGCAGTTAACCTGGGCCTTGCTAGGCCTCGGGGCCATGGCTGTAGCCATGCACATACCTTATTTTCGTTTGCGCAAATATGCCGGATTCTTTTTGATAATAGCTTTTGGGTTATTAATATTGGTATTGACGGGTGCCGGTATCACCCACAAGGGTTCTAGCCGGTGGTTAGGTATTGGTTCGCTTTCTTTTCAGCCTTCTGAATTGACCAAGCTGGTTATGGTTATATACATGGCTCATAGTTTAAGTCAACATCAGGATAAAATGAAATCATTTACCAAAGGCGTTTTACCTCATTTAGGCATTTTAGCAGCAGTCTGTCTTTTAATTTTGGCCCAGCCGGATTTGGGTACGGCGGTGGCCATCGCGGGAACTAGTTATTTAATGATGTTAATAGCCGGTGCCCGCTGGAGCCACATGGGACTGCTGGCGATTGCCGGGATAGCTCTGGTGGCGGCGGCGATAGCAGCCGCTCCTTACCGGATGGAAAGATTCACGGCTTTTCTCAACCCCTGGCTGGATCCTACTGGATCGGGTTTTCAGACCATTCAATCGCTCCTGGCCCTCGGTTCCGGGGGGCCGTTTGGCCTGGGACTGGGAAGGGGGCGGCAAAAATTGTTATTTGTTCCTGAGAGGCATACTGATTTTATTTATGCTATATTAGGAGAAGAATTAGGTTTTTTGGGAGCTTCTTTGGTAATAGTACTTTTCTTCCTGTTTCTATGGCGCGGGCTGCGGGTGGCCGTCACTGCCCGGGATACCTACGGCAGTCTACTGGCCGCTGGTATTACTTGTATGATTGCCTTACAGGCTGTTATCAATATTGGAGTGGTGACCGGTTCCCTTCCCGTAACCGGTATTACGCTGCCTTTCATCAGTTATGGAGGGTCTTCATTGGTATTTACTCTGGCCGGCGTGGGGATTTTGTTGAATGTTTCTCGTTATTGCTCGTTGCGTTAGGAATAACCATGGGACAAGCGTGTAGCCTAAGAATCAAAGTTATGTTAACATATGAAGGGTGTGAACATATTGCGGGTTTTGGTGACCGGTGGTGGAACAGGTGGTCATGTTTACCCGGCCATAAGTATTATTCGGGGTTTACAAAAAAAGCTTTCCCAGGTTGAGGTTCTTTACGTAGGTACCCGAAGGGGACTTGAAGCGGATATAGTACCCAAGGAAGGGATTCCCTTTCGTACCATCACCGTAACCGGCCTGGAAAGGAAATTATCTTGGCGTGCAGTGACCACAGTTTGCAAAGGAATAACGGGAATGGTCCAAGCGCGGCAACTTTTAAAGCAGTTCCGACCGGATGTGGTAATTGGAACCGGAGGATACGTCAGCGGTCCGGTCGTATTATTAGCTGCCTTAATGGGATATCCGACCCTGTTACATGAGCAAAATGCTTTGCCCGGGCTTACCAACCGATGGTTAGCACGTTTTGTAGATGTTATATGTGTGACTTTTCCCGACTCTTTGGCTTACTTTCCGGAGAAGAAAGGGAGAGTTACCGGGCTCCCGGTACGGCCGGAGATATTACGAGTAACAAGGGATGAGGGCATTAAGAAATTAGGCTTGGATTTTCGAAAAAAAACCTTGCTAGCTCTCGGGGGAAGCCGGGGGGCCAGAAGCATTAACCGGGCCATGTTGTCGGTAGTCCAGAAATACTTGGCTAGTGAAGCTTTACAGATTATACATGTTACCGGCAGAGACGGATACCAGGAAACTATGGCGGGACTGGAGAGGTTGGGTATAGATGTGGTTAATTCTGGGAATATTACCATTAAACCCTACCTATACCATATAGAATATGCGCTGGCGGCTGCTGATTTAGTAGTAGCCAGGGCAGGAGCCGCTTTCCTGGCAGAAATGATGATAAAAGGCATTCCCGGTATTTTAATTCCTTATCCGTATGCGGCAGAAAATCATCAGGAATTCAATGCTCGCTCCCTTGAGCGACAGGGGGCAGCAGTGGTGATACCTGACGTGGAACTTAACGGGCAAAGGCTTCTGGCTACGGTGGAGAATTTAATGGCAGATCAGGAACGGTTGCGGCGTATGTCGGAAAGGTGTCGTCAATTGGGCAAACCCGGTGCGCTCGAAGATATAGTTAATGCCGTAATGGAATTAGCTGGTGGCAAGTCCAAAAGAGAATAGTAAAGAAAAATATATTTTGTAATTTGATGTAACTCTTTGAGAAGGTCCGGCATATAATGGGGATGTGTAAGCCGGGGTATCTCAAAATCTCAGCCAGTAAGTCTTGTTGCATCAAGAAGGAGTTGAGAGCCTGTGCAGAAATCCAACGGCTGGATTCATTTTGTTGGTATTGGCGGAGCCGGTATGAGCGGTATTGCTAAGATTTTGCTGGAACTGGGCTATCAGGTTTCAGGATCGGACCTGCGAGCATCAGATATTACCCAGAGGTTGGAAAAATTAGGGGCTAGAGTCTATATCGGACACAGGCCGGACAACGTGGCAGATAATGTGACTCGAGTGGTGGTTTCCTCCGCCATTCCTGTGGATAACCCGGAAATTCAAAAGGCAAAGGATTGTGGTATCCCGGTTATGCAGCGGGCGGAGATGTTGGGCTGGCTGATGCAGCGGCAAAAGGGTATCGCTGTAGCGGGAGCCCACGGCAAGACCACAACTACCTCCATGATTTCTTTGGTACTGGAAAGAAATGGACTCGACCCAACTTTGGTGGTGGGGGGAGAGGTTTACGATATCGGGTGTAATGCCAAACTGGGACGGGGAGAATATCTGGTAGCGGAAGCTGACGAGAGCGACGGGTCCTTCTTAAAGCTAAAGCCTGAAGTAGCGGTAGTAACCAATGTAGAAAATGACCATTTAGATTATTACGGTAGTTTCGAGCGCATATTGGAAGCTTTTACTCGATTCGTAAAGTTAGTACCCTCCCACGGTTTTGCACTGCTGTGTACTGACGATAGAAATTTAAACAAACTGGCTTCTTCGGCAGGAGTTCCCTGTCTAACTTATGGTCTTAAAGGAAATCCGGATTTTCAGGCGGCTAATGTGATAAAGAACGGATTTGAAACTACAGCCGACATCCTGTACCAAGGAAAAAAAATAGGTAAAGTGGAACTTCAAATTCCAGGAGTGCATAATATAATTAATGCCCTGGCGGCTGTTGCCGTAGGAATGAAGTTAGGAATACCTTTTTCTGGAATAGCGGAAGCTTTAAAAACTTTCCGGGGGGTACAGAGGCGCTTCCAGTTGACCGGTGAGGTTAACGGTGTACGGGTAGTGGATGATTATGCCCACCATCCTACGGAGTTAAAGGCGACCTTGCAAGCGGCCCGTCAGACAGGGCCCCGGAGAGTTATTGCCGTTTTCCAGCCTCACCGCTACACCAGAACCAAGTTTCTGCACAAGGAGTTTGGCGCAGCTTTTTCCAAGGCAGACCTGGTTATTGTAAATCAAATTTACAGTGCCGGAGAGAAACCTATACCGGGTGTCAGCGCCGAATTAATAGTGGAAGCTATTCGGGAGGCCGGGCAGAATGTGCTCTATTTTGAACACCAGGAAGATATCGTGGATTTCCTGGCCGAGCATCATTACCCCGGCGACCTGATTCTTACTCTGGGAGCAGGGAATATTTGGAAGACGGGAGTGGAACTAGTGAAGCGACTGCAGAGCTTAAGTCAAACTTCAACCGCAACCCGTTAACTACGGGCCATGAAACCGGAGGGATTTAAAATTGTTGGCCGGAAACAAGGATTGGAAAAAGTCAAAAGAGGAATTGGAGCGATACCTGCAGGGAGAAGTAATCGCCAACGCTCCGCTAAAAGATCACACCACCTGGAGGATCGGCGGGCCGGCCGATCTTCTGGTGCTTCCCCGGAGTTGGGAAGATATAAAGACCTGTTTTTCATGGGCCGGCCAGTATGAGATACCGGTCACGGTGATTGGTAACGGCTCCAATATTTTAGTCCTTGACCAAGGAATTAGAGGTTTGGTAATAAAGACATCCGCCCATTTTAACAACATTGAAGTGAAAGAAGATGCCCTGGTAGTAGATGCCGGGGCTAAATTGCCTTTACTTGCGCGAAAAGCTGCCGAGCATTCTCTAAGCGGTTTAGAATTTGCCATTGGTATTCCCGGCACAGTGGGTGGGGCTATTTTAATGAATGCCGGTGCCGAGGGAGACAACATAGGTGAATTAGTAGAAAAGGTCTGGTTTTTCAAGCCCCCGGAACAAATGCGGGAACTGGAGCCAGAAAGATTAGAGTTCGGATATCGCTACAGCTCTCTGCAGAAGGAAAACGGGATTGTAATTCGAGCAGTATTGCGCTTAAAAGCCGGTTCCAGGTCCCAGATAGAAGAGAAGATGAGAGAAAACCTGGCTAGAAGAAAACGGGTACAACCGGTTGATCAGCCTAGTGCAGGCAGTGTTTTCAAGAACCCTTCCCAAAAACCGGCATGGTATTTTATCGAGAAAGCAGGAGCTAAAGGCCTGCGCAGGGGTGACGCTAAAGTTTCGGAAAAACACGCCAACTTTATCGTCAACTGCGGAAATGCCCGTGCCGAGGATGTTCTAAACCTGGTCAGAGAGGTGCAGTTGCTGGTGGAGAGGCGTTTCGGTATCTGGCTTGAACCGGAAATTAAAGTGCTGGGAGAGGGAAGTCACAGTTCTGGGGGTGACGCGGGTGGAAAAGTTCATAATTGTGGGGGGGAACCGCCTGACCGGTACGGTAACCATTAGCGGTGCCAAAAATGCCGTGCTTCCCATTATGGCTGCCAGTATTATGGCGGGTGAGCCCTGTGTTATTTATGACGTGCCCCGGTTAACAGATGTGAGGGTGATGAAAAATGTCCTGAAGTCTTTAGGTGCCAGAGTAGAAGTGAACGGCCACGCTATGGTTATAGATCCCCGTAAGATAAACTATACCGAGGTTCCTGAGCACCTCATGCGAAAATTAAGAGCTTCCAATTTAGTAATGGGTGCTCTACTTGGCCGTTTTGGCCGGGTCAAGGTAGCTCATCCTGGAGGATGTGCCATCGGGTCTCGTCCTATGGACCTCCATTTCAAAGGTTTTCAGGCTTTAGGGGCCAAAATCACTGAAAGATATGGATTTATAGAAGTTGAAGCCAAGGAACTTCGCGGCGCTGACATTCAACTGGATTTTCCCAGCGTAGGTGCTACAGAGAACATTATGATGGCTGCAACTCTGGCAAAAGGGACTACAATTATCAGGAACGCCGCTAAAGAACCGGAAATTGTTGACTTGCAAAATTTTCTTAACCGTTTAGGTGCTAGAATCAAGGGAGCAGGAATCGATGTAATCAGGATAGAAGGAGTAAGAAAACTGAGAGGAACGGAACACAACCTAATTCCGGACCGGATAGAAACCGGCACTTATATGGTGGCGGCAGCTATTACGAATGGTGATGTCGTTCTCAAAAACGTTATACCCAATCACATAGAGCCTGTCAGTGCCAAGCTGCGGGAAGCAGGAGTAAGCGTTGTCGAGTATAAGGATGGTATTAGGGTCAAGGGTAGAGGACGAATAAAAGCATTAGATATAAAAACCCTGCCTTATCCTGGTTTTCCCACCGACATGCAACCGCAGATGGTTGCCTTAATGTCAATTGCCGAAGGTACCAGCATTATAACCGAAACCATTTTTGAGAGCAGGTTCAAGCATGTGGATGAGTTAACAAGGATGGGAGCCAACATTAAAGTAGAAGGACGCGTTGCTATTGTTAAAGGAGTAAATCGTCTCAGCGGGGCTGTCGTAGAGGCTTCCGATCTGAGAGCTGGGGCGGCTTTGGTTTTGGCCGGTTTGGCCGCCGAGGATGCTACCGTAGTAGAAAACGTACACCACCTGGACAGAGGTTATGAGGACATGGAGAAAAAACTTAATTCATTAGGGGCGAGGGTTATTCGAGTGAACTCTAACCGGGAATAGGAGAAACTTGTCGGGTAGTCAAACAGATCGTGATATAATTATATTGTTGAAGGAGAAGATTCACTGGGGGAAGGAAAAAGGTGACCCGCACTCGTTCCCGGAATATAAAGAGGATACGATACCGCAAGGGCTCTGTTTTTTTGAGGAGTATCCTGTTTGTTCTGCTGGTCCTGGCGGCTATTTATTTTTTTCTTCAGTCCAGTCTTTTCGATGTTCGTAAAGTAGTAGTTAAAGGATTAAGTACCGTTGACCGGCAGCAAATAATTCAGCTTTCTGGAATCCAGCCGGGACTGAATATTTTACGATTAGACGTTAATAGAATTAAAACCAAGGTCCTCACTCATCCCATGATAAAGTCAGTGAAGGTTTCACGGCGTTTCCCCGACAGAGTGGTGATTGAGATTACGGAAAGGAACCCACTGGCTTTAATTCCTTCGGCAACCGGTTTTATGGTGGTTGACGAAGAAGGGTCGGTGCTAAAAAAAGTACAGGAAATCAGTAACCTTTCTTTACCCCTGCTGACCGGGGTAGTGGTCAATAGGGAAATATTCCCTGGGGAAGCTATACGGCATAACAAAAACTTGGAAGAAGGGCTCAGGCTTCTGCAATCTTTGACCCCGGAACAGCGGCAATTAATTGCGGAGCTGGATGTGGCCAATTTGGAGCGTTTAAAAGCCTATACTCCGGCGGGCCTGGAAGTACGTCTGGGTACTGGCGAAAATATAGTAGAAAAAATGGCCTTATTGGAGACCATACATTACCAGTGGGTGGAGCAAGGAAAGATTGACCAGTTGGAGTATATTGATCTCAGTTATTACGGTAGCCCGGTGGTTAAGTACCGACAATGAGGGGAATAAGGGCAGCTTCGACGCTGCTCTTGCTTGCTTTGCCGGTGAACCAACACACAAAAATGGGGAAAAATCTTTAAGGCTAAAAGAGGGAATAGACTTTTTGTGTTGAATTTTTCTTTTAAACAACAAGTACCATTTTTCCCTAATTAAGTAATAATATTCGTATTACTCCGGTATAGTAGATGGCTGGAGGTGGCCGGGTTGGCCCGACGAAGGATAGTAGCAGGGCTGGATGTGGGAACTTCTAAGGTAGCGGTAGTAGTAGGAGAGATTGCGGAGCAAGAAGAAGTTAGAGTTATTGGAGTCGGAGAGGCTAGAAGTTCCGGCTTGCGCAAAGGTATGGTTGTAGATATTGATAGTGTGGCAAAGGCTATACAATCGGCAGTGGAAAAGGCCGAGCAAATGAGTGGGCATCCTATAGAGACCGTGTATGCAGGAATTACCGGCGCTCATATTGCTTCTTTTAATAACCGGGGTGTGGTGGCCATATCCCGCCGGAATCGGGAAATAACGGTTGAGGATGTGCACAGGGTTCTTCAGGCGGCCCAAATTGTCCCTGTACCGCCCGACCATGAGATTATTCATGTTATTCCTCGCGAGTACATAGTCGATGGCCATGACGGCATCATGGATCCGGTGGCCATGTCCGGGACCCGTCTGGAAGTAGAGGCCAGCATAGTAACGGGCATTCAGACGGCTATTCAAAATTTGTTGAAGAGCGTTTCCCGTGCCGGGTTACAGGTGGAGGAACTGGTGCTAAATCCTCTTGCAGCTGCTGAGACCGTTATGCAGCCAGCAGAGAAAGAATTAGGGGCAGTTCTTATAGATATCGGTGGCGGCACTACAGAAATTGCTCTGTTTGATGAAGGGACATTATGGTATACCGCGGTGTTACCGGTAGGAGGGGATTTGGTGACCAGTGATTTGGCGGTAGGCCTGCGAACACCTTTAGCTCAGGCAGAAGAAATAAAAAAGAAACATGGTTGTGTACTGGCGGAACTTATGCCGAGTGATGAGTTGGTAGAAATACCTAACGTCGGGAAACAAGAGTTTCGACGTGTGTCCCGCAAGACAATTGCCAGCATCATAGAGCCGCGAATACTGGAAATACTGGCTCTCATCAAGGAACGCATATATGATTCTGGATACAAGGGAATGCTTCCCGGAGGTGTTGTTTTGACCGGAGGCGTAGCATCCATGGACGGACTGGTAGAACTGGCGGCGGAGGAATTGCAAATGCCGGTCAGAGTTGGATTGCCTGGCAAGATAGGTGGATTGACGGATATGGTAAATTTCGGTAGCTATGCGACGGTTACTGGACTTGTTCTATACGGAGCCAGGCAGGTTGCGTTAACGGAGGCAGCACCAACCGCTGATCCTTTGCTGGGCGGCTTTATGTCTAAGTTGAGATTGTGGTTGAGGGATTTTTTTAATTAAAAACGTTTTAGGTTAAAGGAGGTCACAGGTATGATTGAACTGGAAGAAGTAGATGTAAACAATTTTGCAGCCATCAGGGTAGTAGGAGTAGGTGGCGGAGGTAGTAATGCGGTCAATCGAATGATTGCGGCAGGGCTCAAAGGTGTAGAATTCATTAGTATAAATACCGATGCGCAGGCTCTAAAGTTTTCGCAGGCAGAGAACAAGTTGCAGATAGGAGTTAAGCTTACCAAAGGTTTAGGTGCCGGGGCTAATCCGGAAATAGGGAAAAAGGCAGCGGAAGAGAGCAGGGATGAAATTGTACAGGCCCTCCAGGGGGCTGATATGGTATTTGTCACTGCCGGCATGGGGGGAGGTACAGGAACAGGCGCAGCTCCTATTGTAGCGGAGGTGGCCAAGGAATTAGGAGCTCTAACCGTCGGAGTAGTAACACGGCCTTTCACCTTTGAGGGACGCAAGAGAGCGACACAGGCAGAACAGGGGATAAGTGAACTGAAAAGCAAGGTGGATGCCCTCATTACTATTCCCAATGACCGCCTTCTACAGGTAGTGGACAAACAGACTTCCATTACGGAGGCTTTCCGTATAGCAGATGACGTTTTGCGCCAGGGCGTACAAGGTATTTCAGACTTAATAGCGGTACCGGGACTGATAAATCTGGATTTTGCTGATGTGAAGACGATCATGGCCAATACGGGCTCTGCGTTGATGGGTATCGGTAGAGCCTCCGGGGAAAAACGGGCTACTGAAGCGGCGCGGATGGCCATATCCAGTCCTCTGCTGGAAACTTCTATCGAGGGAGCCAAAGGGGTACTGCTCAATATAACCGGAGGCCCGAACCTGGGATTATTTGAAGTGAATGAGGCGGCGGAAATTATTTCCGGTGCGGCGGATCCGGACGCCAATATTATATTCGGTGCAGTGATTGACGAGAGTTTAGACGACGAAATTAGAGTAACGGTAATAGCTACCGGTTTTGAGGAAAAAGCTTCCCGCAGGGAAAAAGGTATTGACTTGTCATTTAAATCCAACCTGAATACTGATGACTTGGAAATACCTGCCTTTTTGCGACGTCGGTGAAGATATTTGGGAATAGAACTTGCACTGTTTTTATCGCCGAGGTATAATTTTACTAGGAAGGAAAATTGAAGAGTATGGGGAAGAAGTCCGGAGACTCAAGTCCAGAGGCCAGCGAAAGCGCTGGCCTTTTAATTTTTTATGGGAAGGAGGCGCTAAAGTGCAGACGCTTTTCTTAATCGGGTTCATTCTGATTATTATTTTCAGCCTTAGCGTCAGTCTTTACCTGGTGAATTACACTTTCAGAATAAAGAATATAGCCTTTAAGAGTTTAGTCTTTCTCCTATTCAGCGCCCTGACCTTTATAGTGACCTTTTCTTTAGCTATATTTGTCATCTGGCCACCTCATATTTGGGAACTCTAGGTTTAAACATCACGGCCAACGGCTAGTAGCCGTTGTTTTTTTTTTGTAGAGACTAGAAAATGACAAGTTTTGCCAGGTGTAGGCTTTATAATATTTTTTGAAAGGAAATGGTATTAAACGCCAATTTATTTTCATATATATGGTAGTAATTAGACGTGGACAAATGGAGGGGGAACTGGGTGCGTGCAGGGAAGGTACGCAGTTTATCTGGACATTCTTTTTTTCATTAACTTTTTTATGGACTATGTGGTATTATGGGCTACCTCTAAGTTCAGCCAGATTTCAACTACAGCCGGTCGACTTGCCGCCGGTGCTGCCTTTGGAGCTTTATTTTCTATTTTACTCTTTTTAGTAGGCCTTAATTCTCCCTACTACCACAGTTCCGGACTTATCCTGGCCGGCAAGATTTTATTTCCGGTAGCCATGGTTTGGGCGGCTTTTCCCCAGGTAAAACTGCGTCGGTTTCTTCAAGCCTTAGGATATTTCTATCTCGTTTCTTTTGCCATGGGAGGAGCTATGCTGGGAGCTATTTTTTACTTCAACAACAATCCTCAAGTGGTAACAGCCACCGCCGGCATTCGCTTATTTTTGACCGGTGTAAGATATACCTGGCTGCTGGCGGCAGTGGCCATTGCGGTACTTATGGGTAAATGGGGGGTCGTGGCTATCAGAAAAAATTTCTTTCAAAGCATCATGCGGGTGCCGGTTATTATTCGTTTTGGCAGTCACAGGATACCGGTGAAGGCGCTGGTGGATACCGGAAACCAATTGAGAGATCCCATATCCAAGAAACCGGTAATGATTGTAGAGTACGACCTGATTAAACCGTTCCTTCCTCCTGCTTTGCAGCAAGCCTTTGACAAAAATCCAGAACCGGACGTAACGGAAATTGTTTCTTCGTTACAAGGCACATCTTGGGCTGCCCGGTTACGTATCATTCCTTTTACTTCCATTGGCAAGAGTAAAGGGGTGTTAGTAGGGTTCCGTCCCGACGAAGTTATCGTAGTTGCAGACGGTAGCCCGGTTAAGATTGGCGATGTCATTTTAGGTGTTTATCGGAAGCCCTTATCTGGGGAAGGGTCCTACCGGGCCTTATTACACCCGGATTTAATTAATTCTGCCCTGGGACATTAGGAGGGGATTTGGTTGATGCGGTGGGTGCGGATAAAGCTAAACCTACTCCTGCTGCTGATCCGCATGCTGCAGAAGCTAGGCTTGGAGGACGAACTTTATTACGTAGGAAGCAGTCAGGCATTGCCTCCTCCCTTGAGCAGTGATGAAGAAGGTTATTTGTTAGCCAGACTGGAAAAAGGAGATACAGCAGTTAAGAGCATTCTCATAGAACGTAATTTACGCCTGGTAGTCTATATTGCCCGGAAATTTGAAAATGCAGGACTGAATATAGAAGACCTGGTATCCGTGGGGACTATAGGATTGATTAAAGCGGTGAACACGTTTGATCCACGAAAGAAGATTAAGCTGGCTACTTATGCCTCCCGCTGTATTGAGAATGAGATACTCATGTACTTGCGAAGAAACAACAAGACCCGGGTAGAAGTTTCTTTTGACGAGCCTTTGAATATCGACTGGGATGGCAATGAATTGCTTCTTTCCGACGTCCTGGGAACCGATAGCGATACCATTTACAAATTGATCGAAGAAGAAGTGGATAAAAAGCTGCTCCACGCTGCCATGAAAAAGCTATCTCCCCGCGAAAAAAAGATTATGGAATTCCGCTTTGGTTTGGTGGACGGAGAGGAAAAGACACAGAAAGAAGTGGCAGACATTCTGGGCATTTCTCAGTCTTATATTTCTCGATTAGAAAAAAGAATCATTAAGCGATTGCGTAAAGAAATAAATAAAATGGAGTAAACTTAAAACTGCTGGCTAGGTGAACCGTAATTTGGTTCACCTTATTTTTTTGCTATGAACTCCAAAATTGCGGAAGAGTATAAAAGAATTGGGCCTGGGAAATACTTAGGATAGTATCCTGATTTTAAAATATAAGGAGGTTCTCCCATTCAATGGCCAATAAAGTTGAAATATGCGGTGTCAACACTTCAAAACTGCCCGTCTTGAGTAATGAGAAAATGCGGGAACTATTTAAAGCCATGCATGAAGGTGACACTTCGGCCCGAGAACAACTGATCAGCGGGAACCTCCGTCTAGTACTCAGCGTTATACAGCGTTTTACTAATCGGGGCGAATATGTTGACGATCTTTTTCAGGTAGGTTGCATTGGGTTAATAAAGGCTATAGATAATTTTAACTTGGACCAAAACGTTAAGTTTTCTACCTATGCGGTGCCGATGATTATTGGAGAGATAAGACGGTACTTGCGGGATAACAATTCTATCCGGGTTAGCCGGTCTCTCCGTGACATAGCTTATAAAGCTTTGCAGGTGCGGGATGCTTTAATAAATAAAAATTCCCGTGAACCTTCTATAAATGAGATTGCCGAAGAACTCAAAATTCCCCGCGAGGAAATTATATTTGCCCTGGATGCCATTCAGGAGCCCATATCCCTTTTTGAGCCGATTTACCACGATGGGGGAGACCCTATCTACGTAATGGATCAAATCGGAGATGAAAAGCATGTTGATTCCAACTGGCTGGAAGGGATTGCCGTTCGGGAAGCTTTATCCAAACTCAACGAAAGGGAAAAGACTATCTTAACTTTACGGTTTTTTGAGGGCAAGACGCAGATGGAAGTGGCTGAAGAAATCGGTATCTCCCAAGCCCAGGTGTCCCGTTTGGAGAAGGCGGCGCTTAATCATATTAGAAAGCACGTACAGTTTTAAGGTGGTGTAGAGATGTTTTCCCTAAATTACCGGTATAGAATAATAATGCTCATTTGTCTGATGCTACTTGTTTGGGTCGGGGCGGTAGTAGTAAACCGCCCAGGAATCTATCGGCCTTACGGCCTGATACGGTTGCACATCATTGCTAACAGCGATACACCGGAAGACCAGGAATTGAAGAGAAAAGTTAGAGATGCCATAATGGCAGAGTTAGGCTCGCGTTTTCAGGCGGCCAACACTTTATCAGAAGCTCGACGCGTGGTGAGGGCTAATCTGGCAGCCATGGAGCAAATTGCTGCTCGTACCATAAGGACAGCCGGCAAGGACTATCCAGTTACCGCCCGGTGGGGGTATTTTGATTTCCCTACTAAGTCCTACGGAAGCTTTGTACTTCCAGCCGGCCGGTACGAAGCGGTGAGAGTAGTTATCGGAGAAGGAAAAGGGGAAAACTGGTGGTGCGTTCTATTTCCTCCCCTGTGTTTCGTGGACATTTCAAACAATCTGGCTCGGGGAACGGGTGGGGAACTGTCGACCCCTGCCTTGGCTGGTGGAGATTGGATACCGGAGCAGGAAGGTAGGGAATTGCAGGTAGAATGGAAAATTAAAATCTGGGAAATATTTAAACGATCCCACGATGCGGTAATGCAATTGGGGAAAAAACCTTCCGATTAATGGGACTCTTCCAAAGAGTCCCTTATTTTTATGCACATCTGGCCCGCTGTATTCATATAATAGTGATAGAATGGCCAAGGAGGTGGGGCTGTTGCTCAAGGTTTCCGATTTGCGGATGCGGGATGTGATTAATGTGGTCGACGGACGTCGCCTGGGATATATAAAAGATATAGATGTGGACTTGGAAAAAGGTAGGGTAAAAGCGTTGATTTTACCCGGCCAAAGCCGTTTCTTGGGATTGTTTGGAAGGAACGATGACATTCGTATAGACTGGTCAAAGATTAAAAAGATTGGAGTGGATGTTATTTTAGTGGAAATAAAGGATTTTACCGCGCCTGAACCTAAAGAACAAGAGATGGGATAAAAGCCTTTCCAAAAAGGGAAGGCTTTTTTGTTAAGAATTACCGAATTTACATTGACTTACCATATATTGTGTTGTATAATAAAAATAAACACAATATATTGAGGTTAATTAATATTTGACGGTTTCCGGTAAAAATTTATGTCGCCGGGGAGCTGAAACTATGCGTTGTCCTTTTTGCGGGTACAGCGATTCTAAAGTGTTGGATTCCCGTCCTTCCGAGGAAAGGAACTCTATTCGCCGTAGGAGAGAGTGCCTCGATTGTGGTAAAAGGTTCACTACTTACGAAAAGATAGAGGACCTTCCTCTGGTAGTAGTTAAAAAAGACGGACGGAGGGAGGTTTTTAATCCCGAAAAATTACAGGTAGGGATTATGAAGGCTTGCGAAAAGCGCCCGGTATCTACCAGTCAGATAGAGCATATGGTAAATGAGATCGAGAAAGAGCTGCTGAATACTATGGAACGGGAAGTTAGTAGCAAGCAGATAGGAGAAATGGTGATGGAGCGGTTGCGGAAAATTGATGAGGTGGCTTATGTTCGATTTGCTTCTGTGTACCGTCAGTTTAAGGACCTGCAAACTTTTATGCAAGAATTGGAAAATCTTCTGAAGAACAATAAATCTTAGGAGGAGGTCTGAAGTATGTTTACTCACATCAGAAAAAGGGATGGCCGTATAGTTCCATTCAATGATGCAAAAATTACCGATGCCATCTTTGCCGCTGCCAAGGCTGTAGGAGGGGAAGACCGGCAAACGGCGGTTGAACTTACGGTTGAAGTACTGAAAATGTTGAAACAAAGGTTCAACGGAGATATTTTTGGTGTAGAAGATGTTCAGGATGTGGTGGAAAAGGTTCTTATAGAGCACGGTCATGCCAAGACTGCAAAGGCGTACATACTTTACCGGGACAAGCGTACCCGTATTCGGGAAGCCAAATCTGACCTCATGGAAGCGGTGCAGCAGATTTTAATAGAAACTAACCGGGAAAATGCCAATATTGGGAACTCTCCGTCGGCCAAGATGCTTCAAATAGCCAGCGCAGCCAGCAAAACTTTCTATTTAAACCGGTTCATTCCGGAAGAATTTGCTACGGCTCACCGGTCGGGAGATATCCATATTCATGACCTGGACTTTTACGGAAAGACCCTTACATGTATCCAGATTCCTCTGGGTAAACTGTTGAGAGAAGGGTTTAATAACGGTCACGGGTACATAAGACCGCCTAAACGTCCTACCTCTGCTACCGCTTTAGCTGCTATCATCCTGCAGAGTTCCCAAAATGATATGCATGGTGGCCAATCTTTTCCCTTTTTTGACCGTGACCTTGCCCCTTATGTAGAGAATGCTTCTGAGGAAGAAACCTACCAGGCTATGGAAGCCCTTATTTATAATCTTAATTCTATGCATAGCCGGGCAGGGGCTCAGGTGCCTTTCAGCAACATTAACCTGGGAGCCGATACTTCAGAAGCGGGCCGGAAGGTTACTCGTAACTTGCTCCTGGCTTATGAAGCCGGCCTGGGGCGCGGAGAAAATCCTATTTTCCCTAATATTATTTTCCGGGTTAAAGAAGGGGTTAATTTCAATCCCGGTGACCCTAATTATGACCTGTTCCAACTGGCCATAAGGGTGGCAGCCCGGCGCATGAATCCCACCTTCAGTTTTATGGATTCTTCTTTTAACAGCCCTTATGGAACGGAAGTAGCCTATATGGGATGCCGTACCCGGGTAATTGCGAACCGCCGGGGTCCTGAAGTTACAGAACGGCGAGGTAATCTGTCTTTTACCTCGATTAATTTGCCGCGTCTGGCCATCAGAGCTAAAGGCAACGTGGATAAGTTTTACCAATACCTGGACAAGATGCTGGATGTGGCGGTCCGTCAGTTGTATCACCGTTACGGTGTCCAGGCGAAGTTAAAGGTAAAAGACATGCCTTTTCTAATGGGACAGGGGTTATACTTGGATTCCGAACACCTGGGGATGGATGACTACATAGAGGAAGCCATTAAGCATGGTACTCTTTCTGTCGGATTTATCGGGCTGGCGGAAACGCTAACCGCGCTGACCGGCAAACACCACGGGGAGTCCGAGGAAGCCCAGAAACTCGGCCTGGAAATTGTGGCTTACATGCGCAAGAAGGTAGATGAAGCTGCCGAGGAGTACAATCTTAACTACACCCTTTTGGCTACTCCTGCGGAAGGCCTCTCGGGGAGATTTGTAAGCATGGACCGGGAAGAATATGGTGAAATCCCCGGAGTTACAGATAAAGAATATTACACCAATTCTTTCCATGTACCGGTCAGCTTTCCTATAAGCATGTTTGATAAAATTTCTATAGAAGGGCCTTACCATAAGTATACCAATGCAGGACATATCAGTTATGTGGAGCTGGCCTCGCCACCTCTTCACAACCTGGAGGCAGTGGAAACCATATTACGTCATATGAAAGAATGCGATATGGGTTACGCAGGAATTAACTTCCCCATTGATTTTTGTAACGGTTGCAGCCAGCTGGGTGTAATTAACGAAGATAGCTGCCCGGCATGCGGTTCCCCGGATATCAAGCGGGTAAGACGCATAACCGGATATTTCAGCACGGTGGACAGGTTTAATGATGCCAAACGGGCTGAGTTGAGAGATCGTAGGCCGCATATGTAAACGTAAACTTAAGGAGCGGGTAATATGAAACTGAGAATTGCCGGGATCGTGAGGGAAAGTGTGGTAGACGGTCCGGGTATTCGGCTGGTGATTTTTGCTCAGGGGTGTCCCCATTGCTGCCCCGGATGCCACAATCCCGAAACCCACGACCCCTTGGGCGGACAGGAGACGACGGTAGAAGAAATTGTTGAGCAGGTGCGCCAGTCACGGTTTATCCGAGGGGTCACCTTTTCGGGCGGGGAGCCTTTCTACCAGGCGGAAGCCTTCAGCCTTTTAGGGCGCCGGATCAAAGAACTGGGCAAAGATATTGTTACTTATACCGGTTACACTTTCGAAGAGATCCTGGCCCTCGCGGAGATCAACCCATATTTTGGGGAACTTTTGCAGGTTAGCGACTGGTTGGTGGACGGGCCTTTTATCCTGGCGGAAAGGGACTTGAATTTACCCTTCCGGGGATCCCGTAACCAGCGGATAATTGACGTGCGGCGTTCTTTAAGGCAGGGGAAGGCAGTACCGGCAGAAATTGCGTGACCCATACCACTGGCTGGCGAACAGCTACTGCCCAGTCCACAGGGCGGTAGCTGTTTGTTGGTGTATCTACAATGTTCCGCCTATTCAACTTAACCGGATAAAGGCAAACTTGTCGAAAGACAAGGACGCAAAGCCACGGGCCTAAGCTATAAACTATGGTAGCCGGGTTGTCGAAAAAATTTTGAGTATTGATCGCATGTTTTCGGTATTACCCGACCTCATGCGGTTTTGATTTCCCCTCTCTTTTCCTTTGCCCTTTGTAGACGAATCATTACCCCATCGGCTTCGATGCATAGCTTCAGGGCTACTTCTTTTCCAGCGGGAGCTTCGCCATCTTTAAAAACCGCCGCCCTTTTTTCTTCCCCTTCCTGGTGACGAATATTTAACATGAGACCTCAACTCCTTTCGATTTGTTTTATGGGGTTTTTCGGGTGAGGTCTCTTTTCTTTCTCGGGGGCTATTCCCCTTCCGTTACTTATTAAAATTACGGCCATACCATTTTATGGTATGGGTAAAAGTATATAAAAAATTTTATTGAAATTTTTAAAAATCTTATTGAAATTTTTGAAACGATCAGCTATTATTAATTATAAACAATCAAAAAAAATCAAAAACAGTCAATAATGTGCATCAAATACGAAAGGAAAGGGGTGAGTAGGTGTCATTGTACAGTGAAGAGCGAAAAAAAATTATTTTGGATTATATCCAAAATCATGGGAGGGCTTCCGTACAGGAGCTCACGGAAGTTGTACAGGTCTCCGAATCGACAATTCGTCGTGATCTTAAAGAACTGAAAGAAGCCAGGCTCATAAAACGAACACACGGCGGTGCTTTATCTTTACAAAGCGTAAATTTTGAGCCTACCCTTGGTGAAAAAGAAGTAACTTTTCTAAAAGAAAAGCGTGCAGTTGCTAAAAAAGCGGTGGAACTGATCGAAGAGGGAGACACGATTTTACTGGATGCCGGTACAACCACCTTTGAGTTGGCCAAAGAATTAAAATCTTTTTCAAAATTAACCGTTGTAACAAATGCTGTTAATATTATCCAAGAATTACTTACTCACCCGGGGATTGAACTGGTAGTAGTAGGCGGCATACTAAGAAAAGAAACTCTTGCGATGGTCGGGCCTATAGCTGAACAAGCCTTAAGCATGATTCGTGTTGACAAATTGTTTTTAGCTACAAACGGAATAGATGTAGAAGCAGGTCTGACAACTCCTAATTTAATAGAAGCAGCTACAAAAAGAAAAATGATAAGTATAGCAAAGCAGGTTATTTTATTAACAGACCATAGTAAAGTTGGGGTAATATCTCATGCCAAAATAGCCGATATTAATGAAATCAATCAAATTATTTTAGATGATGCAGTAGACGAGCACTTTAGCAGTCAAATTAAAGCATTGGGTGTTGGGATACATCTTGTTCACCCATAGGAGGAAACATATGTTGCCAAAAGTTGTAACCGTCACGCTTAACCCGGCGCTGGACAAAACGATCATCATTCCTCGATTGGATGTAGGGGGGCTAAACCGTGTCGAACAGATGCGCCTAGATCCCGGTGGAAAAGGTGTTAATGTAGCAAAGGTACTAAAGAAGTTTGCTATTGATGTAATTGCTACCGGATTTATCGGGAATTCTCAAGGGGGGGTTATTCAAAAAAGTTTAAAAGACCTAGGGATAAAAACAGAGTTTGTGGAAGTTCAGGGGGTAACTCGTACCAATTTAAAAATTGTTGATAACCAAACGAAATTGACAACTGAAATTAATGAACCTGGTTTTGAAGTATCAGCCGAAGATTTAACTAAATTTCGGGAGAAATTATCTAACCTTCTACAGGATGCTTCCTTTCTTATACTTGGGGGAAGCTTGCCGCGTGGAGTTCCAGAAGATATTTATAAAGATTACATCACCCTTGCCAAGGGGAAAAATGTAAAATCAATCTTGGATGCCGACGGAAAGGCACTAAAGGAAGGCATTAAAGCACGCCCTTTTGCGGTGAAACCCAACATCCATGAGCTTGAACAGTTAGTAGGACGTTCGCTGCCAACCGAACAGGACATTGTTACCGCCGGCCAAGAGCTGATTCATGAAGGGGTTACGGTTGTTGTTGTTTCCATGGGCAGCAAGGGATCGATCGTTCTGGACAAAAAAGAAGCTTATCGCGTAACACCTTTCCCAATTACTCCGCAGAGTACTGTCGGAGCGGGAGATTCGATGGTTGCTGCTATGACTTATGCCTTCCTGGAAAATAAATTATTGGAAGAAGTAGCGCGGTGGGCTACCGCTGCAGGTACGGTAACGGCTTCTAAGGCAGGCACGGAAGTATGTTCCTTTGCCGAAGTGCAGCGTTTATTAAATGATGTAAATGTTACAAGGATCCAACTTTAAAAAGCATCAAGACAAGGAGGAAAGAATATTATGAAGAAAATTTTAGCAGTTACGGCGTGTCCCACTGGTATTGCACACACATACATGGCGGCTGAAGCGTTAAAAAAAGCAGCTGAGGAAAAAAATATAGAAATAAAGGTGGAGACCCGCGGGGCCGTTGGTGTTGAAAACGCTTTAACCGAAGAGGATATCGCGGAAGCTCATGCCATCATAATTGCGGCAGATACTGATGTGGATGAGGGGCGCTTTCGAGGCAAGCCTGTGGTAAAGGCTTCAGTTGGTGAGGCCATTAAAAATCCTGGTAAACTGTTAGATGAAGCGTTGGACAAAAAGCCTACATCACAGGACTATATTGCAGAAATACAAAAAACCAAAGCCGAGCGCACTGCACAGCGTACAGGTGTTTATAAGCACTTAATGAACGGTGTTTCCTACATGATACCGCTGGTGGCCGCCGGGGGACTTATTATTGCAATTTCATTTATCTTTGGCATTGAAGCCTTTAAAGAAGAAGGTACCCTTGCTGCCGCTTTAATGGATATCGGGGGCGGTTCAGCCTTTGCTTTGATGGTACCGGTTCTGGCAGGTTTTATTGCATATTCCATTGCCGAAAAGCCTGGTCTTGCACCTGGACTGGTAGGTGGTATGCTGGCGTCCAAAATTGGAGCCGGGTTCCTGGGCGGAATTATTGCCGGTTTTATTGCCGGATACATTGCTAAATGGTTAAAAGATGCCATCAAACTGCCAAAGAACCTGGAAGGCTTAAAACCCATCTTAATTATACCTTTCTTGGGAACATTAGCAACCGGTCTGCTTATGATTTATGTCGTCGGCGGTCCGGTAAAGGCTATTATGGATGGTCTGACCAAGTGGCTGTCTGGATTAACCGGAGCCAATGCCGTTATCCTTGGTTTAATTCTGGGAGCTATGATGGCCTTTGATATGGGTGGCCCGGTAAATAAAGCCGCTTACACCTTTGCTGTGGGGCTTTTGGGAAGCGAAATTTACGGGCCGATGGCTGCTGTAATGGCTGCAGGTATGACACCGCCGTTAGGGCTGTGGTTGGCAACGCTTCTTGCTCCGAAAAAGTACACGCCGGAAGAAAGGGAAGCGGGAAAAGCAGCTGCTGCTCTTGGAATTTCCTTTATTACAGAAGGAGCAATACCCTTTGCTGCGGCTGACCCGTTCCGTGTCATTCCGGCCATTATGGTCGGTTCCGCAGTAACAGGTGCGTTGTCTATGTTATTTGGGGCAACTCTGCGAGCGCCCCACGGAGGGATTTTTGTCTTACTAATTCCACATGCTGTAGGCAACTTGTTCATGTATGCCGTTTCTATCATTATAGGAACGATAGTTACCGCGATACTGGTCAATCTATTAAAACGTCCTATAGATGTTAATAAAGTATAAGTTGAGTCGGAGGGTAAGAAACGTGAAATTAGTGGAAATCATTAGTAAAGAAACCATTGACCTGTCCCTTGATGCTGACGATAAGGAAGAATGCATTGAAAAAATGGTTGAGAAGATGGTAAAAAGCGGGGCTGTCAAAAATAAAGATACCTATTTGCAAGCGGTATTAGAACGTGAGGAAAAGGGTTCAACTGGCGTTGGATTTGGTGTGGCCATCCCCCACGGCAAATCTGAAGGGGTGGCTGCACCGGCGTTGGGTTTTGCTAAATTGGCCCGGCCCATCGATTGGCACTCCCTTGACGGCTATCCAGTATCCATTGTCTTTTTAATTGCCGTTCCCGAAGAGCAGGCAGGTAATGAACATCTGCAAATCTTAGCTGCAATTGCTCGAAAACTAATGCACGAAGAATTTCGCAATCAGCTTAAGGAAGCAAAATCACCGGAAGAAGTTATACAGGTATTAGAGACAATTTAAAGGGAGGGCTTCACATGGTTAAAAAAGAGGTAACTATTACCAACGAAACAGGCTTGCATGCAAGACCGGCACAATTATTTACCCAAAAAGCCAGTGAATTTCAATCGGAAATTAAAGTAAAAAAAGAGGATGGATCTGAAGCAGATGCTAAAAGTATATTGGGACTTATGAGTCTCGCTCTTATCAAGGGTACCAAGATAACCATTGAAGCCAGTGGGGATGATGAGGAAGAGGCTGTTAAAGCATTGGCGGAGTTAATTGAACAAAGGTTTGGTGAAGCCTAATGGCAGCAATAACCATCAGGGGTACTGGCGTATCTGAAGGAATACGTTTAGGAAAAGCCTTTCTTTATCAGCCGTTTATTAGTCAAGGGAAATCTGTACGTGACACGATATCAGAAGAAGAAATCAATGATGAGGTACATCGACTGCAGCTCGCCAAAGAAAAATCCTACCGGGAACTTGATGAACTCATTGAGCGGACAAGAGCGGAGCTTGGAAAAGATAAAGCAGCTATTTTAATGGCACAGCAGGCTTTTTTAAATGACCCGTCTTTTTGCCCCGAGATGGAAAAGCTCATTCGCCAGCGCAGATATTCCGCCGAAAAAGCAGTAAATGAGGTGGTGGAACAGTTTGCAGCGATATTTGAAGGAATGAATGATGAATATTTCCGGGAAAGAGCGGCTGACGTACGGGATGTAGGAAAGCGACTTGTACTGCATCTGCAAGGAAAAAAAGGAACAGCGCTATCAGGCATCAAAGAAGAAGTTATATTGGTGGCTGATGATTTGGCGCCATCTGATACGGTACAATTAAACAAAAAATACGTTTTGGGATTTGTCACCCGAGTGGGAGGTAAAACTTCACACACTGCGATATTATCTCGCTCCCTGGGTATTCCGGCTGTTGTTGGTGTGGGTAAAAACATTGAACAAATTAATGACGGTGATTTTATTATTATAGATGGCAGCACCGGTGAGTGTATTGTAAATCCCAATGACCGGCTTATTGAGGAATACGAGGCAAAAAGACAAAGGGAAGAGGAGGCGTTACGTAAACTAGAACAGTTTACCTTTAAGCCCGCGATAACAGCGGATGGGTTTAGGGTAGAGATAGCTGCAAACATTGGAACGCCGGCAGAAGCCAAACCAGCTCTGGAACATGGGGCCGAGGGCATTGGATTATACCGTACAGAATTTCTGTTTATGAATGAAACGGAAATGCCCTCGGAAGAAAAGCAGTATGAGGCCTACAAACAGGTTGTATCGGCCATGAAAGGTAAGCCGGTTATTATCCGCACCCTTGATATTGGCGGGGATAAAGAGCTCCCTTATCTCTCCCTGCCGAAAGAAATGAATCCGTTTTTGGGATACCGGGCAATCCGCCTTAGTTTAGATCAAAGTGAATTGCTTGTTACTCAGCTGCGAGCGATTTTAAGGGCTAGTGCCTATGGTAAAGTTAAAATCATGTTTCCTATGATCTCAAGCCTTGAGGAATGGAGACAGGCCAAAGCAATTTTAGAAGAAGTGAAAGATCAGCTGATGAAAGAAGGAGTTAAGTTTGACCCGTCCGTTGAAGTGGGGATTATGGTTGAAGTTCCTTCCACTGCCATTTTGGCCGATAAATTTGCAAAGGAAGTTGATTTCTTCAGTATCGGGACAAATGATCTTGTTCAATATACAGTAGCTGTGGACCGCATGAATGAAAAAATAAGTTATTTATATGATCACCTTCACCCGGCGGTCATACGTCTTGTCAAACAAGTTATTGAGGCATCCCACCGGGAAGGTAAGTGGACCGGTATGTGTGGCGGCATGGCCGGAGATCCGTTGGCAGCCCCTCTTCTTGTAGGGTTAGGTCTTGACGAATGGAGTATGGTGGCAGGATCGATTAAAAAAGTGAAGCAGGTTATTTCCCAAATTAACCGCAAGGAATGTATAAAATTGGTAGAAGAAATCCTGGAATTGACCACAACGGAGGAAGTACGCAGTAAATTGGAAGAATTTCAAAAGGAAAAAGGGCTTCTCTGATTAATTTTCAGGGCATCCATCGCCTATCATGAGCTAAAGCCTGAAACCCCTCCTTGGAGGGGGATTCAGGCTTTTAAAATGCTTTGGGATTAACGGATTTGGCGGTTCTGGCTGGTGTTATGGCTGGTGAATTTCGCGTTAAATGAATAAGATCAGGTTCGCAAGTTGTTCTAGGAATTTTTTAATGGGTTATGGCGCTAGTTTAGCATTAGGTTGCAATATCAGTGCACTACTGGGAGAAATATCTTCTCAGTCACTTCACGGCTGGTTTTTGGATTCTTTTTGCTTTTAGGGGGCATTTTAACCAGCCTGTGGTTACGATATTACTTCGTAAGATCATAGTCATTAACAGAAAGGATCTTTCCCGGGCCCTGCTAAAAATCGTATAAATCTTTTTGCGGCGTTATTCAATTGTTTGTCATTTTTATAAACTATTAGATAATTTACTTGAAATTCGGCATTTTCAATTCTTAAGGGATGAATTGTTCCCGAGCGAATTTCTTTCTTAATAGCCAGACTACTGCAGATAGATACGCCTAATCCAGCTTCCACCGCCGACTTTATGGCTTCAGTGCTCCCCATTTCAGCTATCACGTTAAAATCTTCTGGCAGTTTAACATTTAACCCAGAAATTGCTTTTTCAAACATATAGCGTAAACCAGAGCCTTGTTCCCGGATAATCAACGGGGCTTTTTTTAATTCTTCTAAAGTAATGGAAGTTTTATCAACCCATGGTTTTTTGGGTGGAGTTATCACCAGCAACTCATCATTTAAAACCGGCTGTTTCTTTAAATTTCCATCATTTTTTGGAATGGGTTCTTCCAATAGAGCCAGATCTAATTCATCATTCGCTAGCATGCTAAGGATAGTTTCCGTGTTCTTTACTTCCAACTTAATTTGAGTACAAGGATACTTTTCTTTAAATGTCCAAATGGTACAGGGTATTGCATAATTTCCGATAGTCGAACTGGCGCCAATTATCAACTTTTGATTTTCAGTATTCAATAGATCATCAATTTCCTTTTCTAATTTCTCGTGTAGCCGTAGTATTTCTTTTGCATATTGATACACTATTTCACCTACAGGTGTTAAAGTAACCCCGCTGGTACTGCGTTCGAATAACTTTGCCCCATAATAATCTTCAATGGAGTGAATCTGTGAACTTACTGCAGGTTGACTCAGATGGAGTAATTTAGCTGCTTTCGAAAAACTCTTCACCCTTGCTACTTCGCAAAGTAATTCAAAGTGAGAAATATTCATGGATATTATCTCCTTTGCCCGTATGTGAGCATAGCCGCTTTTTTTATTTTTATTATATTCAAGTAGTTACCATGGTTCAATATAACCCTAAAGGAGTTTGCAAGCACTGAGTATGGAACAACAATACAGAACAGGAGTTGTATATAAGCCATGTATGGTCATAATCAAAATCTATATCGATATAAGTGTTTGTGAACAGGATAACTAAAACACGTGAAAAATGCTATGTATAGCGATACAGGATAGGGATACTGAGCAAAAATTGTAGAGAAAACCAGTTTTATGCTCGAGATTTACGGAACAAGAAATACGAGGTAGTAGTGAAAAATTTCAGGCTGAGCTAAAAAATTTATCCACTGTAGATCTCGAGTGAAATTTTTATGAAAGTGTGTGTATTATTTCACAAACGAAAAAAAGGGGGGGTATAACGTAACAAAAGGAGGAAAGGTTGAGACAAAAGTAAGGATTGGAAAACAATTACCTAAGGGAGAAAGTCAGGCTGAAGGCTGGCTGGGGTACGGTTTTCATAACCTTTGGGAGGTGGAGATTATGGAAGACAAGAAAGTGAAACCATTAGAAAAGGCTTTATCAAGAAGAAAGTTTCTCTGTGACGCAGGTAAGTTTGCTGTTGGTACTGCCGTTGGTATTGGTAGTATTGGTTTAGTAGGTTGCTCGGCTAAGATGGCAGAACAGACGAAAGAAAAAGCAAAAGAAACTGTAGCGGCAACAAATACTAAGGTCGAATTTCCCCCTACTCCTTGGCCTTACAAAAAATTGGATCCCGAAGTGGTAAGAAAGGCAGGGTTTGAGGCTTATAAAAGAGACTTACACTGTATGGCAGGTTCTTTTGCGGCAATAATTGAGACTTTGGCCAAAGAAGTCGGTTATCCATACGATGCCATACCTCCTGTAGAACAACTTGCTTATTACGGTGCGGGAGGAGTAATGGGCTGGGCAACTTTATGTGGTGCGGCAAACGGTTCTTGCATGGCTATCAACTTAATTCTTGGAAAAGACCATGAAAAGTTAGGGGTGGCGATTAATGAATTGCTAGGTTATTATTCTACAACACCTTTGCCGACTGCAAATAGTAACAAATTTGGCGATATGGGCGAACAAGCACAAAGTGTAGCTGGAAACCCATTATGCCATGTTTCGGTTACCAACTGGTGTAAAGCTTCAGGGAAGAAATCGTTCTCTCCAGAGAGGGCAGAGCGTTGCGCTAAATTAGCTGGTGATATAGCAGCAAAGGCAGTGGAGCTATTAAATCAAATAATTGTTGAGGGTAGCTTCACACCTGTTTATAAGGCTCCTGAAGCAATTACTGACTGCGGTAGCTGTCATACGAAGGGTGGAGTCTTAGAAAATTCCCGTGGTAAGATGGACTGCCTGACTTGTCATGATGATCACAGGGGTTAAACGCGGTGACTAAATATAGGAGATAGTAACGGTTTAGGGGGCGTTAGCCCCCGTTCTTTCCATATAAACAAATATCGTTTTAAAGAAGCTATCTACTTGGTAAAAGGTGTCAAACAATTTCACCACCTATAGAAAAGCGGTGAACCTTAAATTCTAAGGGGAAAGAGGTTAAGGGAGTAAAAACAAAATGTTGAGATTGGAGGTTAACCACGATGTTGGGCGGAATAGGATTGCCTGAACTGTTAATTATATTGTTACTTGCATTTATTGTTTTCGGTGCTGGTAAATTACCTGGAGTAGGTAAGGCCTTGGGCCAGAGTATTCGGGAATTTAAGGTCGCGGTAAATAAATCGGTAGAAGAGGATGCGAAACAAGATTAAATCTGCCAGGAGTCTAAATTTTAACTTAGATTTTCGTTCCAGTTATTGCTGTTATCTTCCTGATGGACAGATTGGTTTTTCCCTAATAAAGGAGCAGCTTTTGTGAAAAGAGTAATCTTATCCACCATTATTATAATACTAATTGCAATTACTTTGGTTGGCAAATTCTTGCGGCCAACAATAATTTGAACCAAGAACAATCCAAATAGCTGGAAATGAGTGAACCTTGGGGAGGGTTTTTCTTTTTTGGTGGGGAATCACATAAAAACCACCAATCAGGCAAGGGGTAATTTTCGATCCCCATCGTCCCACTTGGTGCCCCGAGGGTAGGGGATAAAATGAGATTATGAAAAAGGAGAGTTAAGCTTTTATATCCAATAATTATTACTCATCTTTGACAGTTAATCTTCAAAATCAATGACCCGACAACCGGAAACCCTTGAAATGACTGAGGTGGAT
>NZ_BDGJ01000058.1 GCF_002207765.1 Calderihabitans maritimus | reverse complement strand
CACGCCTGTATTCCGTCCCTTGAAATGCCTGTCGTTACTGGAATCTTGTTTTTAAACTGTCAAAGATGAGTCATAGAAAATAGCGGATTTAACCAAAGAGGAAATACGGTTAATTTTCAAAAGGGTAGGATTACCTACTTGGGATAAACCTTCCTTTGCATTGAAGGAGGAAGGGCGGGCGGGGATGGATGACGATTGAAAGTCCTTTTCCAGAATGAAAGAGAAGGTAAAATCCGCGTGTAAGAAGCGTATGAAAAAAAGAATTGACAATGACTTGAAGACCGTATTATTTCTGTCTGATTAAGTCATACTATTCTAGAGATAGCAAGATACAAAGCTGATTTATACCTGAGAGGTGATCATAGTGACCGAAGGATTTAATTTTCAGCCGCCACCGGTTCCACCCCAACCCCAGACTCAACCTATTCCTCAAGAACCAGTCCCTCCAGGGAGTCCTCCGAGGAGGGTTCGACGGGCTTCCCGTAAGGTTGACGCCTTGCGGGAGTTGGGCCAGCTTAACATTCCCGGTGTGAGGAGCAATATTCATTGTATAACCGTAGTTGGTCAGATCGAAGGGCATATGGTTCTACCTCCTCAAAATAAAACAACTAAATATGAGCATGTGATACCTCAGTTGGTTGCCATCGAGCAAGACCCGAGCATCGAAGGAACCCTTATCATATTGAACACAGTAGGGGGAGATGTTGAAGCAGGGCTGGCTATCGCTGAAATGATAGTAAGTATGTCAAAACCCACTGTTTCGCTAGTATTAGGTGGTGGGCACAGTATTGGCGTTCCCATTGCCTGTGCGGCAGACTATTCCTTTATTGCTGAAACAGCTACCATGACTGTTCATCCTATCCGATTAACCGGTTTAGTTATAGGAGTGCCCCAGACTTATGAGTATTTGGACAAAATGCAGGACAGGGTGATACGGTTCGTTACAGAACATTCAAATATAAGTGAAGCTAAATTCAGGGAATTAATGTTCCGCACGGGCGAACTGGCGCGGGATATAGGAACAGTTCTAGTAGGAAGAGATGCCGTGAACGTTGGTTTGATCGATGAAGTTGGCGGCGTGGCCCGGGCAGTGACGAAGCTGCAGCAGTTGATAGCGGAACGCAAAACTGAAAATGCGGGGGGGCATTAGACAATGCTGCTTTACACTCCGTTACCCTTGGAGCAAGTGTTGGAAGGATACGATAAGGAACGACGGTTTCAGGAAATAGAATGTCAAGGAGCTAAGATTTTAGTAGAACCTATCGATCTAACCCGAGGTAGAATATTAAGAATTTTTGCCACCGATCCCCGGATGTATCTCAACCCACAATATGAACCGGGAAGTATGGTAGAGTTTGTTCCTTATCCGGAGGAAGCGGGAATATAGGTCGTCAGGCCTTTTTTTGTTTTAGGACCAAATTCATACGGAATCATAATTCGATGTAGAAATATGTAGCAGTAAAATAAATCTAGGTAAAAGCCATAGATTACCATAGCAGCAGGAGAAGACGAAAAAAGGGAGAAC
>NZ_BDGJ01000057.1 GCF_002207765.1 Calderihabitans maritimus | reverse complement strand
TCGATGGCACCACCTTGGAAGTCCCCCTTAACTTCGCCCATCTTCTCTTCAATCCAGCCTTCGATCTCCAGGTAGAACTCCTTCAAACCTTCCAGAACTTCCAGATCAGCGTTCCACAGGCCGCGCTGGTGGGCTTCCAGCAACCTCCTGGCAATTTCCTCCATTGCCCAGGGATTGTGCTCCTCGAAGAACTTGCGGTTTTCTTCATCCAGGATGAAGGTCCTGGTAATGTCGTCAAAGATCCAGTCGTCGACTTCCTGGGTGGTGGCCTCCCAGCCGTATACCCGACCGATGCGCTTAGAAATGTCACCGGCACCCTTGTAGCCGTGCCGCTTTTGTCCCTCAATCCACTTGGGATTAAGCAGCTTGGTGCGCACCACCCGCCGGATTTCGTCAGCAAGTGTCCTTACCTCCACGTGTTCCGGCTCCCTGGTATCCCCGTAATATGTTTTGACATCCTTACCAGAGGCCACCCGCGCCGCCGCAGTCAGGCCGCCGTGGGTGCCGAAGTAGCAGCAGCAACCAAAGAGGTCGTACTCGTCGGTAACCACCTTGTTATAGGTTACATCCACCGTCTTCAGGCTGGCCTGCAACTGGCGGAAGGCCTCCTTGCCAAAGACACCTTTGCCGTAAGCATAACCGTTCCAGTAGATGAAAATATCTGCCAGGTCTTTTTCATCTTTCCAGGCCGATGCGTAAACAGCCAAGTTAACGCCAGCCTGGTAGGTGCCGGGCTTCGCCGCAAAGATGCGCAAGGTGGCATCCCGCCAGGCATTTTCATCCATTCTTCCGTCCAACTGGGCAAGGGTGTGCTTGCGGACATAATTCTCTTCTGGGGGTTCATCAAGTGCGGCAACAGTACTGATAGCTTCATCCAAAAGCTCGATGCAGTTGGGGAAGTTGTCCCTCGTAATCCCTGAAACTCGAACAGTTAGATCGATGCGTGGCCGCCCGAGTTCCTCCAATGGAATCACCTCAATACCGGCAACCCGCCCGTTGGGGAGCCACTTCGGCCGGCAGCCCAAAAGGTAGAGCATCTGCCCCAGACCTTCGCCATCGGCCCACATGATGTCGTTGCACATCCAGTAGAGGGCGATATTTTCCGGGTAACGTCCCTCCTCGGTAAGGTGTTTGGCTAGGACCTTTTCCGCCAGGCGCTTCCCTACCTCCCAGGCAGCCTTTGTGGGCACACGATGAGGATCTAAGGAGTAGAAGTTGCGACCGGTGGGCAGGACGTCGTCCCGCCCCCGGGTAATGAGCCCCGAGGGTCCGGCCGGAATGTAGCAGCCGTCAAAACCGGCCAGCAGCGATTCGATCTCTTTAGAAGCTTCAATGCGCTGGTTCAAATCCAGTACCCGGGGCAAAAGGGCGTTTACTTCTGGCAAGGCCTCGGGGGAGACAAACTTCTCACCCAGGACCTCTCGGGCAAAACCCGGATCCACTTCCTTGCCCTTTAGGAACCGGCCAATAAAGACCTTGGCGGCGGCATCAATTTCTTCCAGAAGGGCGCCGTAGGATTTACCGTAGCGAAGCGAAAACTTCCCCTGGTCGGCCAAAAGCTCGGCGAGATCCAGATTCATGAGCCTGGCCACTGCTCGGCGCCGGGAAACCCCCTCCCCGGCATCAAAGCGCAGGATGGAGTTTATGAATTCCACCCGCTTTTCGCCATGCGGGATCTCCCCAAAGATGTGCTGGCCGTCCTGAATCTGAGTGTTCCGGATCAGAGAAAGCACTTCATGAGCTTTTTCGGCAATGGCGGCAAAATCATCATGGCCGCCTTCCACAGGGATTTGCTTCTCCAGGTTGGTCTTTTTGATTTCTTCGATAATCAAATGCTTTAAAGTATGGGCACGGGCAGGATCGGCTATCTTGGCCTTTTCGTATTCTTCGAGATACCGCTCCAGTTCGTCCAGTTCGTCGTAAAGGCCACCCTGGGTCATTACCGTCTGCATGTGATCGACGAGCACGGCGTAGCTCCGCCGCTTGGCGATGGTCCCCTCCGGTGGGTTATCGGCGTTGTAGATATACAGGTGCGGCAGAGTGCCAATGGCCAGGTCGGGGTAACAGTCCCTGCAGAGGCCCACCCCTTTACCAGGTAAAAACTCCAGGTTCCCGTGGGTGCCCACGTGCACGATCACGTCCGCACCAAACTCTTTCTCCAGCCAGCGGTAGGTGGCCAGATACTGGTGGGGCGGCGGGATGTCCGGGTCGTGCAGGATCTTGCAGACCCGCCCGTCGCACCGCGATCCGGCACAGCCTCTTTTCGGCTGGACGCACACAACAGCATTCCCGTATCGAACCCCGGTAACGATGATTTTACCTCCATGCACCATTGCCGCAGGAACACCGTTTTTCGCTTCTCCCGGAGGTTCACCCCAGGCTTCGATGAGGCGTTCCCGCACCCGCGGAGAAAGGGTGTCAAACCACTGCCGGTACTCCTCCACAGGAATCAGCTCCAGGGCCCCGCCCTTGCTGATGATTTCATCAGTGGTTGTCCAGCGGAACTCGGAAATGGCCTTGCGGCTCATGATCGTGTCAATGAGTTCTTTGCCATCAGCAGGAGCCTCCACCTTGTAGCCAGATTTTTGCATCTGCTGCAGGATCCTGGCCACACTCTCCAGGGTGTCGAGGTTGGCCCCACACCCGACAGTGGCTTCTACCGAAGCGCAGGGGTTATTATGCAGGATAAAAGCCACTTTTCTCTCGCTCACTGGCTTTTGGGCCAGCTTTATCCAGTTGGCCAGCCGGTCAACTAAATGCCGGCACCGCTCCTCAACGGGCATCCGTATCTCCAGTTCCCCTTCGAGCCTTGCCCCGGCAATGAAGATGGGCTCGATAACGCCTTCAAACTCCGGCATGGCAATGGTCCACGAGATATCCTGGTTCAGTCCCTGCGGGTCTAAAGCCCATTCCTCCACCGTCCGGTAAAACGAGGTTACCGGCTGAAAGACGGGAACACCCAATTTCTGCAGCAAAGTTACCCCTGCAGAAGCTACATTTTCTTGCAGGAAATCATCACTTTTCGCACCGGCCTCAAGGAAGAAGGCCACCAGTTTCACCAGGGCGGCTATGCGGGGACGTCCTTCTGCATCGAAAAAGTACTCCCGCACCACCTCCCCCGAACCTTTTGTTCCCAAATCGGCGTCCTTCAGAGAATAACAAAAGGCCGGAATAACATTATACCCCTTTTCTTCCAGCAGGCGTATCAGCATATCCTCCACTGCTGTGTTCCCGTTAACCCAGTGGCCCCGGGAAAAAAGCAGCCCTACCGCAGGGGCGGGTTTGGGCTTGTACCAGGCCAGGTAATCTTCTACACTGGTGAAGTAATCTTCAGCCCGGGGGTGATAGATGCCCTCCCACGGGAGGGGAAGGGGCTCCTCATAGGTTACATCCATCCCCAAAACCCCGGCCGCCACGTACCGGAGCATGCGGGCGAAGTTCTCCGCCCCGCCGTAAGCTATATACGTGTAGCACCGGGAAATGATCTTCGCATCCACCGTAGAAAGGCCCCATAAGGCCGGGTCATGGGCAGTACAAATAACGGGCTTATCCATCTTTTTAACGGCCTCTTCCAGCTCAGCCCAAATAGTTTCAGATGCAGACCGGTAGAAAAAGATCAAGTCGGATTGGGCCATGTCTTCAAGCGCGTCCGCCAGATCCTCCTTACCTTCATCCAGAAAGCGGGCCGAGTATACTTTCACCTCCAGCACATCTTTCACTAGCTCCCTGGCCCGCCGCATGGTAGTGGTATGGCTGTGCCACATAACAGCGGTAATTTTTTTCATGTATCTTCCCTCCCTATTAATGCCAGCATTATAAGGGGTACTATTTTTCGGCCTTTCATTGATCTTTATTCCTCCTCGCTGATGAAACTAAGAAGATTTCACACTTCTCCTTGCTTCTTGTTT
>NZ_BDGJ01000056.1 GCF_002207765.1 Calderihabitans maritimus | reverse complement strand
AGGTAAACCCAAGTTCCTTCTTCTTTGTCCCAATAGTAGCGCCGCTTAAAGGTCATTTCACCAACTAGTGTTTGTAGTGTCCTGGGGTTCCGTTCCTTCAAGATATATCGCTTGGTATCTCGCGTTGCCATCAAAAAAAGATCAATTGCTTCAAGGATTTCCGCCATCAGGTGTCGAAATACTCCTATGAGTAAGTTAAACAGCATCCATTCTAATTTCCTAAAGTCCAAGTTCCCTTCATTAAGTTCTTTAATTAACCATGTCTTCATTTTGAGGCCTTGCTCCTTTCTGTTGTGGTTTT
>NZ_BDGJ01000055.1 GCF_002207765.1 Calderihabitans maritimus | reverse complement strand
AGCACTGGCATGAGATACTGGGAGACCCTACAGTGGCTGATGCCATTCTAGATCGTTTAGTACATAATGCCCATAAATTAATCCTCAAAGGGGAATCCATGCGCAAGCTTTACAACGCTAAGAAGGAAGAATAATCTTTGGACTGGTGGAAATTAAAACTACGACGACGATAATACTTTTTAAACTATTCCACCGCTAATTTATTGGCAAAATCTGTACTTTGTAGTACAGTAAAAATACCGGCATCGCTTCGCTCCGATACACAGTTCCGACTGAAGATTTAAACCGGAATAACTGTCCAGTTTAAATCGGAACGAGCGTCCAGTTTAAACCGGACTAGCCGTCCAGTTTGAA
>NZ_BDGJ01000054.1 GCF_002207765.1 Calderihabitans maritimus | reverse complement strand
ATGGGCATTATGTACTAAACGATCTAGAATGGCATCAGCCACTGTAGGGTCTCCCAGTATCTCATGCCAGTGCTTTATGGGCAACTGGCTGACAATGATTGTGGAACTTAAATGATTGCGGTCTTCAATTACCTCCAGGATTTCCCGTCCTTCATCCGCGGATAAAGGAGTTAATCCCCAATCATCCAAAATTAACAGGTCGAGTTTCAAAAGCTGATGCAAAAGTTTTGAATATGTACCATCCCCTTTAGACATTTTCAGATCCGTAAGGAGCCTGGGTACCCTAAAGTAGCGGGTGCTGTATCCCTTACGACAGGCAGCATTGCCCAGAGCGCAAGCAAGGTAGGTTTTTCCCACACCGGTAGGCCCGGTGATAATGACGTTTTGGTGACTTTGGATCCAGTGACAGTCCACAAGGCGCAGCATCACAGACTTGTCCAGTCCCCGGGGATGCCTGTAATCGATATCTTCCGGGCAAGCAGGGATCCTAAACTTTGCCTTTTTTAAAAGCCTTTGAAGGCGCCTGTCCTGTCTTAAGGTCCATTCGTAATCTACCAGGAGACTGAAGCGTTCTTCAAAGGATAAAGAATTAATGTCATTTTGTTTAAGTTGAGCTTCATAAGCTTCAGCCATGCCGCTTAATCGCATTTTTTTCAGTCTCTCTAAAGTATGGTTGATAAGCATTAGAAGCTCCCTCCCTTCTTGCTGTAATAGCCGGCTCCACGGATATTCTCATGATGAATGGTATTGCTGTTTACGGGAGGGGTAAGCTCTAATCTATCAAGGCCCTTTTCCAGGATGGACTTTAAACTCCGATATGAAGTGGCACCAATAGTTAGCGCTCTTTTTGCTGCAGCTTCCATCCTTTCCTTGGGGTAGGCCTTACTGAGGCGCATGATACCTAAACAGGAGCGGTAGCCCTGTTCAGGATGGGGCCGTGACTCTAAAATCTTTTTCACCAGTTCGGCAGTGTTTGGGCCAATAGTCTCTGACCAGTGAATGAGCCTGGAAGGCGTCCACTCCAGGTACTTCTGATGGGCACGGGGCAGGTGTTTGGGTTCAGTTTGATGTCTTCCTTTGCCGTAAACTCGCTGGTGACTGGCTACCCGTTGGCCTTTATAAAATATTTCTACGGTACTGGCAGTAGCCCGTACTTCTACTTGTTCTTTTAGCAGCTGGTGAGGTACACTGTAAAAGTTCTTGTCAAACTCAATATGGGAATCAATGTTTACCCGCACTTTTTTCCATTCGGCAAACTCATACCGTTTTGCGGGTAAGGGCTTTAGTGCCGGGCGGTCCAGTGTTTCAAAAAGCTCCTTACGACAACCCTCAAGCTTTTGAAATGGCTTTTGATTTAACTCCTCGAGTTTACTAAAGATTGCTCGGTTCAGTTCATCCAGGCTGAAGAAGGTGTGCTTACGTAGAGCAGCCATTATCCAGCGCTCTACAACCAGGACGGCGTTTTCCACTTTCGCCTTATCTTTTGGTTTTCTGCTGCGGGTGGGTATTACTACCGTCCCGTAATGGGAAGCCATCTCCTGGTATGTAGGGTTTATCTCGGGTTCGTAATAACAGGCACGACTGACCCCGGTACGTAAATTATCCGGCACCACAATTTCCGGTACGCCGTTAAAGTATTCAAAGGCCCGACAGTGGGCGGCAATCCAATGCGAGAGCTCCTGGGATAAAAAAGCTTCAGCATAAGTGTAGTTGCTGGCACCTAGTACGGCGACAAAGATAAAGGTATCTTGGGCTTCGCCAGTTTTGGGATTTACTATGGGAAAGGTCTGTCCGGCCCAGTCAACAAAAACTTTTTCACCGGCTTTATGAGTTTGACGCATGCTGACATCCAGTTTCTCTCGCCACTTTTGGTATTTATAGCAGAATTGGCTATACTGCAGCCCATCGGGGTGTTGTTCCTTGTATTCAAGCCACAGAAGTTGCAGGGTGACTCCTTTTTTTCTAAGCTCCCGGTGTATGTATTCATAGTCAGGCTCTGGCCTGCATCCCTTGGTCTTTACGACGGCCGGATAGAGGAGTGCTTCGAGTTTCTCATCATCCAGTTCTTCGGGGAGCGGCCAGGAAAGGTTGGCTTTTTCGGCACGTACCAGAATATCTTTAACGGTAGTGGGAGAGGCTTTAATACTCCTAGCTATTTTCCGGTTACTAAGTCCTTGTTCCCATTTAAGTTTCAGGATTTCTTTGATGTTTCGCATAGCTACCCTCCTATTTGCCATAGGTCTTGAACACTCCTTCATTCGTTTTTTGTCACTAAAC
>NZ_BDGJ01000053.1 GCF_002207765.1 Calderihabitans maritimus | reverse complement strand
GCTATTGAGGAAGGTTTACGTTTTGCTATCAGGGAAGGTGGCCGCACGGTAGGTGCGGGCGTGGTCACTTCTATTATTGAGTAGGTCTTTAGGTTACCATCAAATTGCTTTATTTAGCCTAAGATGAAATTGCTGGACAGGCAGGTGTAACCTGCCTGTTTGTTTATACCTACTGTATCTATTGTGGTAAGGTCAAGAAGTTAGAGGCATTGTCCATATTGTACTGAGGTAGATTTCCGCGCTATTGACACGTTATTCCGATTGTGATAAAGTAGATAAGGTACTGAGTTGGCGTAAAATTACATTTGGCCGAACATCACCGTATGTAGGGCGGGTTAAAGCGACTAGGAGGTGGCTGCAGTGCGTGTCGGAATTACATTAGCATGTACAGAGTGTAAAAGCAGAAACTATACCACTACTAAAAACAAGAGAAACAATCCTGACCGGATTGAGCTGAAAAAGTTTTGCCCTCGCTGCAAGACCCATACAGTTCATAAAGAAACTAGGTAAGTAATTTTAAGAAGTAAAAAATTAAAAATCTTTATTTTTTCTAAGGAAGTGGAAAGATGGTTAGTAAAAATGCTGCCAAACAGGATAGTTTCCTTCAGAGAACCACTAAATTCTTTCGCGGAGTATGGAATGAGTTGAAAAAAGTTCATTGGCCGAGGAGGTCTGAATTAGTCACCTATACTTCGGTAGTTATTGTTTCTGTCTTTATTGTGGCTCTGGTTATTTGGGTTGTGGATTCTATTTTTAGTACTTTGTTGGATCTCATTTTATAAGGGGTTGTAAAAATTTGAGAAACGGGGGTGAGGAGCCTAAAATAATAGGCTCCCTTAGGCTATGGAAAAGCAGTGGTATGTGATTCACACTTACTCAGGATACGAAAATAAAGTGAAGGCTAACCTGGAAAAACGAGTAGAGTCGATGAATATGGAAGATAAGATTTTTCGAGTGGTAGTTCCTATGGAGGAAGAAATTCAAATAAAGAACGGCAAGAAAAAAGTATCTAAAAAGAAAGTTTATCCAGGTTATGTCCTTGTCGAGATGAAAATGACTGATGATTCTTGGTATGTAGTACGTAATACCCCCGGAGTTACTGGTTTTGTAGGTAGTGGTTCGAAGCCTATACCTTTACAGCCGTCGGAAGTTAAGCAGATTTTACGCCAAATGGGAGTAGATGAGCCACGAGCCAAGGTTGATTTTGTAGTGGGTGAAAATGTGCGAGTTACGACCGGGCCCTTTGAGAATTTTATAGGTACGGTAGAGGAAATTTATCCTGACAAAGGGAAAGTAAAAGTTTTGGTTTCAATGTTTGGGAGAGAAACCCCTATTGAGCTTGAATTTTCTCAAGTAGAAAAGGTCTAAATTTTGTTGTGAAAGGAGGAAGATATATATGGCCAAAAAGGTAATAGGATTAATCAAGCTGCAGATTCCGGCAGGTAAAGCTAATCCGGCACCGCCGGTTGGACCTGCTTTGGGACAACACGGCGTTAATATTATGGCTTTTTGTAAAGAATTTAACGAGAGAACGGCGGCTCAAGCCGGGTTAATTATCCCGGTAGAAATAACTGTTTATGAAGACAGGTCCTTTACTTTTATTACCAAGACCCCTCCGGCCGCAGTGCTGTTGAAAAAGGCAGCCGGTATAGAAACCGGAAGTGGTGAGCCTAACCGGGTGAAAGTAGGCAAGGTTTCCCGCGATCAGGTGCGGGAAATTGCCGAGCTGAAAATGAAAGATCTAAATGCTGCGAGTATAGAAGCGGCTATGAGAATGATTGAGGGTACGGCTAGGAGTATGGGAATTGAAATAGAAGGCTAAAAATTTTTGTTGTGTTTTTAATAAGTGGGAGGAATTTTAATTCCGCCAATACCACTTGAGGAGGTAAGAATATGCCTAAACGTGGAAAGAGATACTTAGAAGCTTCAAAGTTGGTGGACAGAACGACTCTTTATGAACCTCAAGAAGCCTTAGAACTAGTGAAAAAAACTGCTAAGGCCAAATTTGATGAGACGGTTGAAGTAGCGGTTCGCTTGGGAGTTGACCCCCGTCATGCGGATCAGCAGGTCAGAGGAACCATCGTTCTTCCTCATGGAACGGGTAAGACCCGAACGGTCCTCGTCTTTGCCAAAGGAGAAAAAGCTAAAGAAGCTGAAGAGGCCGGAGCAGATTATGTAGGAGCAGAGGATCTAGTGGAGAAAATTCAAGAAGGTTGGTTAGATTTTGACGTAGCGGTTGCTACTCCTGATACCATGGCTATTGTAGGAAAATTAGGTCGTATTCTAGGACCTAGAGGGTTGATGCCCAATCCCAAGGCCGGAACCGTAACCATGGATGTTGCGCGAGCAGTTAAGGAAATAAAAGCTGGGAAAATTGAGTTTAGAGTAGATAAAGCGGGGATTATACATGTTCCGATAGGGAAGGCATCTTTTGAAGTGGAGAAGCTGTTAGAGAACTTTAGGGCTTTAATCGAAGCTTTGATAAAAGCTAGACCTGCGGCTGCTAAAGGGCAGTATGTGAGAAGCATTTCGGTTTCTTCAACTATGGGACCGGGAATTAAAATTAATCCCCAAAAGGCCTTACCAAAATAAAGCTGCGGAAATTTGACAGCAGAATATATTTTCTGGTATAATGCAGCTTGATTATAAAAAACGATTAAGTTCTAACCGTAGACAGCAGGTGGTTGAAAGACCTTAAAGGAGAAATCCGCCTGCCGAGGTTGGTGTCTATTTAAGGTGTTAAAAGCTTACTAACCTCCGTATGTCTACGGAGGTTTCTTATTTTTATGCGGAGGGGTGCAAAAGTGAAGAAGAAATTAGATAAGGAAAAGGTGGTTCAGGAGCTTAAGGAAAAATTGTCCCAATCTAGTGCTGCTGTTTTGACGGATTACCGGGGACTGAATGTAGCAGAAATGACTGACCTAAGGGCGAAACTGAGAGAAGCTGGTGTAGAATTCAAGGTTGTAAAAAACACCTTAACTTGGCTGGCAGCAAAAGATGTAGGGCTGGAAGAATTAGAACCTTATTTGGAAGGGCCTACGGCAATAGCCTTCAGTTATGAAGATCCGGTGAGCCCGGCTAAAATTCTTTCCAATTTTGCGAAGGAACACGACAATCTAGAAATCAAAGCAGGGATATTGGAAGGCAAGGTTATCGATCTACAAAAAATCAAAGCTTTAGCCGATTTGCCTTCGCGTGAGGAACTGTTAGCCAAAACAGTGGGCGGATTTCAGGCTCCTTTATACGGGCTGGTCAATGTTTTGCAGGGTACGATTCGCAATTTAGTATACGTTTTAGAAGCTATTCGGCAGCAAAAGGGAGCTTAAAACCCCTAAATATATAATTTTTGCTAAGGAGGTAAAATAAGATGTCTAAAGTAGCGGAAATTATTGAAACTGTTAAAGGCATGACTGTTTTGGAGTTGGCAGAACTGGTAAAGGCTTTAGAAGAAGAATTTGGAGTTACTGCTGCCGCTCCAGTGGCCATGGCCGCTGCTCCTGCGCCAGGTGCGGCTGAAGCAGCTCAAGAGGAGCAGACCGAGTTTGATGTTATTTTAACATCTCCTGGCGATAAGAAAATTAATGTCATTAAGGTGGTCCGTGAGATTACCGGCCTAGGGCTGAAAGATGCCAAGGCATTGGTAGACGAAGCCCCCAAACCGGTTAAAGAAAAAGTCAGCAAGGAGGAAGCCGAAGCCATTAAGGCTAAGTTGGAAGAAGCTGGTGCTTCGGTTGAGCTAAAATAATATATTACTAATGCTTAAACTCGTAGAAAATTTTTAGACACTCTTTTTAATAAGAGTGTCTTTTTGTTCTTGACAAACATGGATGTGTATGGTAACATTGTAAAATGGTATGCTATTCCTTATTTATCCTGAGGGTACTATCAAGCAATTACCGTCCATGTATATCCGTATGTTCTGCAGGAAAGAATAGGTAGATAAGGGGGATTAGTGGTTGTTCTTTAGAGCGAGGTTGATGCTCGATGGCAAACCTTGCTTTTAGATTTTGTAACCGTTGATTGGGTACGATTTTGATTGGGGGTGACGTCAATGACCAGCCCGAGCAATATAGGACGAAGAAAAAGAGAAAGTTTTTCGAAAATCCCAGAAGTACTTGATATGCCCAATTTAATTGAGATTCAGAAAAATTCCTACCAATGGTTTCTGGATGAGGGCTTAAGGGAAATTTTTCAAGAGATTTCTCCTATCCAAGATTTTACTGGCAATTTAGTTTTGGAATTTATTGATTATTCCTTAGGCACACCAAAATATTCCGTTCAAGAATGCAAAGATAGAGATGTAACCTATGCAGCACCGTTGAGAGTAAAAGTGCGTTTGATAAATAAAGAGACAGGTGAGATAAAAGAACAGGAAGTTTTTATGGGTGACTTTCCTTTAATGACCGAGAAAGGCACATTTATTATTAACGGTGCTGAACGGGTTATTGTTAGCCAGTTGGTTAGATCTCCCGGTGTGTATTTTAGCGAGCAATTAGATCCAAGTGGGGTTAAAATTTACGGGGCTACTATTATCCCCAACCGAGGTGCCTGGCTTGAATTTGAGACTGATGTTAATGAAAATATTTATGTTAGGGTGGACCGGACACGCAAGTTGCCGGTAACCGTTCTAATACGTGCTCTGGGTTATGATACCAATGCTCAGATATTACAACTTTTTGAGAATGATTCCCGGATAAATTTAACTTTAGAAAAAGACAATACAGATTCGGAAGCAGAGGCTCTGGTTGAAATTTATAAAAGGTTGCGTCCTGGCGAGCCCCCTACTGTAGAAAGCGCCAGGTCTCTGCTGGAAACTCTCTTTTTCGATCCCAAGCGCTACGATCTAGGGAATGTAGGGCGTTACAAGCTGGCTAAAAAATTAGAGCATGGAGTTCTATATAAAGAAGAGAACGGTAAGCAACAATATATTCGGCACCTTACCAAAGAGGATATTATTGCTACAGTTCGCCATTTATTAAGACTAATTGACGGGGAAGTTTCACCCGATGATATAGACCATTTGGGTAATCGGCGTTTGCGTTCGGTTGGTGAGTTGTTGCAAAATCAATTTCGTATCGGTTTATCTCGTATGGAGAGAGTTGTACGGGAAAGAATGACTATTCAGGATGTGGATGTTATTACACCTCAGATTCTGATCAATATTCGTCCAGTAGTAGCTGCTATAAAAGAGTTTTTTGGCAGCAGCCAGTTATCTCAATTTATGGACCAGACAAATCCATTAGCGGAACTTACTCATAAGCGCCGGCTTAGTGCCCTGGGGCCCGGTGGCCTAAGTCGGGAGAGGGCGGGGTTTGAAGTAAGGGATGTGCATCATTCCCACTACGGGCGAATGTGTCCTATTGAAACTCCAGAAGGACCGAACATCGGTTTAATCGGGTCATTAAGTACTTACGCTCGGGTCAATGAATTTGGTTTTATAGAAACTCCCTACCGGAAGGTAGACAAGGAAAGAGGGGTAGTAACCAACGAAATTGTTTATTTATCTGCTGATGAAGAAGATAAATATATCATTGCTCAAGCGAATGCTCCCTTAGATGAGGAAGGGCGCTTCCTAAATAAAAAGGTTAATGCTCGTCATGGCAGTCAAATTTTGGTAGTTTCAGCCGACAAAGTAGACTTTATGGATGTATCTCCAAAGCAAGTGGTCAGTGTAGCTACGTCTCTTATACCCTTCCTGGAACACGATGATGCTAACCGGGCGTTAATGGGAGCTAACATGCAGCGCCAAGCAGTTCCCCTGTTAAAAACAGAAGCTCCTTTAGTAGGAACTGGAATCGAATGGCGGGCAGCTATAGATTCCGGAGTCGTGGTTTTAGCCAAGCGTGCTGGCGTAGTAGAAAGGGTTACCGGTCAAGAGATAGTTATCAGGACTGATGATGGGGAACGCGATCATTACAAACTGATTAAGTTTGCCCGTTCCAATCAAGGTACCTGCATTAATCAAAAACCTATTGTTTCCAAAGGCCAGCGGGTAGAGGAAGGTCAGGTTATTGCTGACGGGCCTTCCACTGACCATGGAGAACTGGCTTTGGGTCGAAATGTTTTAGTTGCCTTTATGCCTTGGGAAGGTTATAACTACGAGGACGCTATTTTGATCAGCGAAAAATTGGTAAAAGACGATACGTTCACTTCTATTCACATCGAAGAGTATGAATGTGATGCTAGAGATACCAAATTGGGGCCAGAAGAAATTACGCGGGATATTCCTAACGTAGGAGAAGATGTGCTTAAGGATCTGGACGAAAGAGGTATTATCAGAATTGGAGCTGAAGTTCGTCCGGGAGATATTTTAGTGGGCAAGGTTACTCCTAAAGGTGAAACAGAACTTACGGCGGAGGAGAGACTCCTAAGAGCTATATTTGGAGAAAAGGCAAGGGAAGTGAGGGACACTTCGCTACGGGTTCCTCATGGTGAGTCAGGAAAAGTTGTAGATGTAAAAGTTTTTTCGCGGGAGAATGGTGACGAGTTGGCTCCAGGTGTGAACCAACTGGTACGAGTTTATGTTGCTCAGAAGCGGAAAATATCTGAAGGCGATAAAATGGCTGGCCGTCACGGGAATAAAGGAGTTATTTCCCGCATTCTTCCGGAAGAAGATATGCCTTTCCTGCCTGACGGGACGCCTATCGAAATTGTACTTAATCCTTTGGGAGTTCCTTCTCGTATGAATATCGGACAGGTTCTGGAATGTCATTTGGGGTGGGCTGCGAAAACCTTGGGTATTCATGTTGCCAGTCCTGTATTTGACGGGGCTACCGAGGAAGAGATTTTTGCTACTTTAGAAAGGGCAAACTTACCAAAGGATGGTAAGACCATTCTTTATGACGGCCGAACAGGAGAACCTTTTGACAATCCGGTGATGGTCGGATACTTGTACATGCTGAAGTTGGCCCACCTAGTAGACGATAAGATTCATGCTCGGTCCACCGGTCCTTACTCTCTGGTTACCCAGCAACCATTAGGAGGCAAGGCCCAATTCGGAGGACAACGTTTCGGAGAAATGGAAGTTTGGGCGTTAGAAGCTTACGGAGCGGCTTATACGTTGCAGGAAATCCTGACCGTAAAGTCGGATGACGTGGTAGGAAGAGTTAAAACTTATGAAGCTATAGTTAAGGGAGAAAACGTACCGGAACCGGGGGTACCGGAGTCATTCAAGGTTTTAATTAAAGAATTACAGAGTTTGGGGCTTGATGTAAAAGTTTTATCGGAAGAAGATGAGGAAGTAGAGATAAAAGACGAAGAAGACGTGAGTGATACGGCGAAAGAACTGGGCTTCGATACGGAAGAGAAAGTTGAAGAGAAAGAAGATGAAGAAGGGGAGCAGGATTATGAAGAAGCTGAGGAAGATGTGGAAGGTATTTCGGAAGAAGAACTTCCTTTAGAAGATAACCTTGAGGGTTTTATGAACGATGAAGAAGAGGAACAATAGTAAAGCCTTGGAAATGAGATGAGAAAATGGTATTTAAGGATTTACGATCAAGGAGAAGGGAGAGAGGCTTTTGTTAGACTTAAATAACTTTGATCGTTTGCGTATCGGTTTAGCTTCTCCTGAACAAATTCGATCCTGGTCTAGCGGCGAAGTCAAAAAGCCCGAAACCATCAACTATCGTACCCTCAAGCCAGAAAGGGATGGCTTGTTCTGTGAAAAGATTTTTGGTCCGACAAGAGATTGGGAATGTCACTGCGGAAAATATAAGCGGGTTCGTTATAAGGGAATAGTTTGTGATCGGTGTGGGGTAGAAGTTACGCGCTCCAAGGTTCGCCGGGAACGCCTGGGGCATATTGAACTGGCTGCTCCTGTCTCCCACATCTGGTACTTCAAAGGAATCCCCAGCCGTATGGGGTTAATGCTGGATATGTCCCCCCGGGCCTTAGAAAAAGTTTTGTACTTCGTTTCCTATGTAGTAATCGATCCGGGGGAAACCCCGCTTATGAAGAAACAGCTGTTAACGGAAACTGAGTACCGGGAGTACCGGGAAAAGTATGGAAATAAATTCCAGGCGGGTATGGGAGCCGAAGCTATCAAGAAGCTGTTAGAGGAAATCGACCTGGATAAATTAGCGGAGGAACTTCGGCGAGAGCTCAAAGAAGTCAGCGGACAGCGGAAGGTCCGGGCTATACGGCGGTTAGAAGTGGTGGAAGCCTTCCGGAAATCGGGAAACCGTCCCGAATGGATGATTTTAGAAGTAATTCCGGTCATTCCGCCGGAACTCAGGCCCATGGTACAGTTGGATGGAGGACGGTTTGCAACTTCGGATTTAAACGACCTTTATCGCCGTGTTATCAACCGGAACAATCGTTTAAAGAGATTGCTGGATCTGGGAGCGCCAGACATTATTGTAAGAAACGAAAAACGAATGTTACAGGAGGCCGTTGACGCTCTGATAGATAACGGTCGGAGGGGGCGACCGGTCACAGGTCCCGGCAACCGTCCCTTGAAGTCTTTAAGCGATATGCTAAAAGGGAAACAGGGCCGCTTCCGGCAAAATCTTTTAGGTAAAAGGGTAGACTATTCCGGCCGCTCCGTGATTGTAGTAGGACCTGAATTAAAGATGCACCAATGCGGTTTACCTAAAGAAATGGCTTTGGAACTTTTTAAACCCTTCGTTATGAAACGCTTGGTAGATAAAGGTTTTGCCCACAACATTAAGAGTGCGAAAAGAATGGTGGAGCGGGTCCGTAATGAAGTATGGGACGTTCTGGAAGAAGTAATTAAAGAACACCCGGTTTTGCTAAATCGCGCTCCTACTCTGCACCGCTTGGGAATTCAGGCATTTGAACCTGTTCTTGTCGAGGGGAGAGCGCTTCAGATACACCCACTGGTGTGTACGGCCTACAACGCGGACTTTGACGGAGACCAAATGGCTGTTCACGTTCCTCTATCTGCGGAAGCCCAGGCTGAAGCGCGACTGCTCATGCTGTCGACCCATAATATTCTCAACCCGAAAGATGGACGGCCGGTGGTTACTCCTACGCAAGATATGGTTATAGGGTGCTATTACCTTACGGTAATTAAGCCGGGGGCTAAAGGCGAAGGTAAAATATTTTTGAACTACGAGGAAGCTTACCTGGCCTATCTGCACGGGGCAATTGATTTACAGGCGAAGATCAAGGTTAGAATGAATGGTGAACTGGTGGAAACAACTGTTGGTCGCCTGATCTTTAATAAGGAAGCTCCTATTCCGGAAGAACTTGGATTTTACAATTGTGAAGTTAACAAGAAGGTGCTGGGTGAAATTGTAGCCCGTTGTTATCGTGAGTTGGGCCACGCTACTACGGCTAAAATGTTGGACGGTATTAAAAGACTGGGCTTCAGCTATGCTACCAAGGCCGGGATAACTATTGGAATTACGGACATAGATGTTCCTACTAACAAACAGGCTATTTTAGAAGAAGCGGAGGCTGAAGTTGAGAAAGTAGAGCAACAATTTAGACGGGGTTTAATCTCGGAAGAGGAAAGATATCAAAAAGTGATAGGAATCTGGAATCGGACTACGGATAGAGTAACTCAAGCACTTTTGGAGAAATTGGATAAATTCAACCCTGTTTATATGATGGCTCACTCCGGTGCCCGGGGTAATGTGCAGCAGATTCGCCAGCTGGCGGGGATGCGGGGCTTGATGGCCGACCCGTCCGGAAGAATTATCGACCTTCCCATAAAAGCCAACTTCCGGGAAGGGCTGACCGTTCTCGAATACTTCATCTCCACTCACGGTGCGCGTAAGGGATTGGCCGACACTGCCCTGCGGACGGCAGATTCCGGCTATCTTACCAGGCGTCTGGTGGACGTTGCCCAGGATGTTATTGTCCGGGAGGAGGATTGTGGTACAACCGAAGGTATATTTATAGAAGAATTCCGGGACGGCAATGAAGTAATTGAGAGGTTGGAAGAAAGAATCCTCGGGCGTTTTGCCCTGCAGGATGTCGTGCACCCTGAGACCGGAAAGGTCATAGTTAAAGCTAATGAAGAAATTGATGAGAATAAGCTACCAGAAGTAATTGAAGCTATAAAACGTTACAATGCGAAAGTAGCCATTCGATCCGTTCTCACTTGTAAGACCCGCTACGGAGTTTGTGCAAAATGTTACGGCAGGAATTTAGCTACCGGTTATCCGGTAGAAATCGGTGAAGCAGTCGGGATAATTGCCGCTCAGTCTATTGGTGAACCGGGGACTCAGCTGACGATGCGTACCTTCCATACCGGTGGGGTAGCCGGAGAGGATATTACCCAGGGATTGCCGAGAGTAGAGGAATTATTTGAGGCCAGAAAACCCAAGGGCCAGGCAGTCATTACTGAAATTGGAGGAATTGTGCATATTAGCGAAGGCAAGGGGCGCAAGGAGATTCAGGTAGTGAGTGAGGATGGAGAAAAACGCTCCTACCAGGTTCCTTACGGATCTCGGATCAAAGTGAAGGAAGGGATGCATGTAGAGCCAGGAGATGAACTCACCGAAGGTTCTATAAATCCTCATGATCTCTTGAAAGTAAAAGGTGTCCGGGGAGTACAACTTTACTTGCTCCAGGAAGTACAGCGAGTGTACCGCATGCAGGGAGTAGAAATCAACGACAAACATATTGAAGTTATGATACGGCAGATGCTGAGAAAAGTTAAAGTCGAAGACCCAGGCGATACCAGTTTATTACCAGGTGGTTTATACGACGTATTCGAATTTGAAGATGAGAATGCTCGAGTAGAAAAACTAGGGGGAAGGCCCGGTACTGCCCGGCCGGTCTTGTTGGGTATTACTAAAGCCTCTCTAGCCACCGATTCCTTCTTGTCTGCTGCTTCATTCCAGGAAACCACTCGAGTTCTTACGGAAGCAGCTATCAAAGGTAAAGTTGACCTGTTAATGGGGCTTAAAGAAAATGTGATAATCGGGAAATTGATTCCTGCCGGTACTGGTATGTCTAGATACCGTAATATAAAAATAATTCCGCCCGAAGCGAGGGAAGGGGAAGGTGCTGTAGCAGTAAAATAAATCTAGGTAAAAGCCATAGATTACCATAGCAGCAGGAGAAGACGAAAAAAGGGAGAAC
>NZ_BDGJ01000052.1 GCF_002207765.1 Calderihabitans maritimus | reverse complement strand
TGGCGGTTCCCCTCTATAGCTTGGCGGTTCTCCTTCACATCACCATGAACTTCCTTTAAAGCCACCATCAGTTGATTAAGTATTAATTGAAACTCTTCCATTTTTTTATAAATGTTCCTGAATTCTACCCGTAATTCCCTCCTCAATTCTTGTATCTCATTTGTCCATTCCATGAATTGATCACCCCCGCGTTTCTCCTGGTAAGATTATACATCAAGCAGCGGGAAAAAATCAATTCTGAATCGCACATATGTTCTCTATGTTAATACCTCCTCAGCAGCGGTGTCTTAAGGCTGAACCTTGTTCAGAAGTACTTCTTCTTTAACCCGTCTCACGTGCTCAGCGGCCTCCGGCTTACCCATTTTCTCCAGATAACGGGCGTAGGCCTCAAGACCTTCTGGCGTATAAATCTGCTCCCAGGCAATACCAGGTCCTTTCTCATCACCCAGAACAGGCAGGGAAGCCTCCCGTCTTCCAAAGGCATGCGCCAGACATAAAACATAATGCATAAAATAAACCGTGGCTGAACTATCGACAAGGCTATCCCCAAAGCTTTCCTTTAAAACCTTCACGGCTTCCCGAACTTCTTCCGTCTCATCTTTCCCTTCATTATGCAGCCAATTATCCAAAAAAGTAACTGCAGTATCTACAAAGATTTCATAATCAATATCCCAGGCAGTTTCTACTAACAAACGATTAAGTTCATCGTCCGGAGAAAGGTCTTTCAACTTCTCGGAAAGGTCTTCGGCTGGAAAATCGCTTTTCCCTTCTTCCAGTACCCTTTTTGCCTGGTGTTCTACAGCTTTAAGTATTCCCCCCAGTACCGCGTAGGCCGGCAATTTGAATTCCAGCCTACCAGTTAATATCAGCCCTATAGCCGGCAACAGTTTAATATAATGACGTTGAGATATATCCTTTTTTATGATAGGATATTTTTCCAGTATTTCCTCCATAGTAACCTTTCCTTCATTCTCACGAAATTTCTCCAGCTCCTCCATGCCCTTCCAGGCCTCAAATATAGAAACCCGCACCACCGCTTCCCAAAAGGGATTAGTCGCTGTTCTTATCTTTTCGGAAAATAACTTCAAGGCGAAAAGCAAGGCAGCTCTTTCTCTTAATGCATACCCTTTCTGGCGTAAACCGAAAAATATCTTCCAGGCCAGATCACCATTCTCTTCTTCCCCCATTTTTTCAAGCCACTCTGTCATTACCGCCTCGAATACATTCTCAAAGGCTTCCCTATCCGGGTCTTGTCCTAATTCGGATACATGTTCATCAAGGTGTTCCGACAAATCTACGGCCTCGTCCAAACTGAGACGAATATGGCGAAAATACTCATCTTCTTTGAGCAAACGCATGAACTCGTTGGCCATCCCACTGAGAAAGGCAACCAGATCTTCTTCTTTTTCTTTTTGGAAAAAATTGTCTTCAATATAGCTTAAGGCTTCTTCCACCTCTTCAACTCCCGGCACCCTTTCATCTCTGTCGGGCCGTAGACCGCACAACGCCGCCAGCGCTTGGGCAAATGGCGGCTCCATCAAGCTCCAATCTTTTTCTCTCCAGGACATGTAATAATCCTCTACCGTGTTTCGGCAACACTTCTTGTACTTTCTCCCGCTGCCGCAGGGACAAGGCTCGTTCCGCTCAAAATCAAAATATCCCGCCAAATTTTTCACTCACCTTTGCTAAAATTTTTTTAGAACCACTTCCCTTCCAGAAATTTCGACTCTGAGCTTCAGTTTCCTGCCGGTGACAGGAAATTTTCCCTCTTTCCCCACATGACCGTAGCTAAAAATATTTGTTTCGGTCTGAAACGCCTGTCCCGCACGCAAGAACGCCGTCGCCTGGAAGAAGTACTGGAACTGGTAGGGATGCGGGACTCGCGGCGGGCAGCAGCAGCGCGTAGCTCTGGCCCGAGCTCTCCCGCCGAACCGTCCCTAATCGAAATGCAAAAAAATAGGAAGCATTAACATGAATTAGCCTGAATGAATAATGAATGCTTAACAAAATATAAACTTAAACTGATCATGATCAAAAAACAAGGGGGAACAGCGATGTTTAAACATGACAAACAATTGTTGGCTGAGGTTAAGGTGGAGCGGCCCAATCCCACTTACGCTACCATGCTGCAGGAACAATTGGGAGGCCCTCACGGCGAACTCAAGGCGGCTATGCAATATATCTGCCAAAGCTTTAGAATTAAAAATCCGGAAATAAAGGATGTTTTCCTTGATATCGCCGCCGAAGAAATGAGCCACATGGAAATGGTGGCCACTGCCATTAATCTATTGAACGGTCACGACCCAACCGCTACCAGTGCGACCGTTGGAAGCATTGAAAGCCATATTTTGAGTGGGTTGAATCCCATGTTAACTAACGCCTCAGGAGAACTCTGGACAGCCGCTTACGTTAATGTGACCGGCGACCTACCGGCAGATTTGTTATCAAACATAGCGGCAGAACAAAGGGCAAAAGTAGTTTACGAATACCTTCACCGCCAAATTAATGACAAATATGTCCGCCAGATGATCGATTTCCTACTCAACAGGGAAGAAGCTCATAATACCATGTTTCGCGAATGTTTCCAAAAGATTCAAGATACAGGTTCCAACAGAGACTGGGGAATTGACCAAAACGCCCGCCTGTATTTCGACCTATCCACGCCTGGAAACTATGTGGGCACCCAACTGCATGGTCCCACCCCTCCTTCGTTTAACAATCCTCAGAATCCGCCGCAACAATAGGAGTAGTCCAACTACTCCTTATTTTTTGGTCCATTCAACTTCGGTCTCCCGGCAGCACAAGTTCAATGTCCAGATGATAAACCTGTGAAGGGAGTATGAAGAGACCAGGAAAGCGAACACAAATTCTTTTCGGGATAGGACGTCCCGTTCCGCCTTTCATAGAAAAATATCTCTACTCAAGGCTTCCTGCTTCCACGACCGGGTGCTCGTAGACCAGT
>NZ_BDGJ01000051.1:2308-17072 GCF_002207765.1 Calderihabitans maritimus | reverse complement strand
TTTGTAAAATAATAATATATTAAGTGGTTACATTGGAGGATATCAGAAGTTACCCAAAAGTACTTGACAGCAACTACTATTTCGGTACTACTTGACAAAATTTTTGTCAGTAATATATAATAATTACTACTGATATCAGTTTTGGTAGATTAATTCCCAAAGAACCATAGGAAGTGATAAACTAGTTAATCTCACCAGCCGCTCAAATTTATCGGAAGATAAATTTATTGGTTGGGGGGATTAAATGAAAAATAAAGAAATTAGGATTGATCCGGGCGGCTGTGAAGCCGCCTTTCTTAGTGATTATCATGTACATACTTCTTTTTCGGCCGACTGCGAAGAAGACCTTCACGCCATATGCCTCCGAGCCGTACGTTTAGGACTTAAGGAAATCGGTGTTACGGACCATCTCAGTTTTTTCCCTGCTGATCCCAACTTTGGCCTCCTGAGCAAATCCTATTCCCGTTACGTCCAAACCTTAGAAAGTTTCCGAAAACAATTCAAAGGGAGACTTCGTATCTTAAAAGGAGTTGAAATTGACTACCACGCGGTCAAGGAGAAAGAAATTTGCCGCTTTTTAAGAGATCATCCTTTTGACTTCATACTGGTATCCGTTCATTACGTGGACGGTCTGTCTTTGATGAAAGAGGATTTCTACACAACCAGATCCCCTGCTTTGGCCGTCAGGCAATTAATAGATACTCTGGAGCGGGCGGCAGAGTTCCCCTTTTTAGATGTTATGGCTCATTTGGACTGGATTAAACGAGGGTGGAAAAAATACTGGCCGCATATACCATATTTCTCTCAGATATTGATGGACGCCGGTCTACGGAGGGTACTTCAGAAAATAATTCAACGAGGCGCTGCTTTGGAGATCAACACTTCCGGTATAAGAAGGGGATTTACCGAGCCTTTTCCCGGTAAAGCCATTCTTGCCTGCTATCGGGAGATGGGAGGGAGAAGGTGCGTTTTGGGTTCTGATGCCCATCGTCTTACTGAACTAGCCGTAGGACTTCAAGAAGGCCGGAAGTTGGCTGAAAAACTGGGTTTAGAATGTTCTTCTCCTTTGAGCGTAGGAACGATTGAATATGCGAAAGGGGGGATGTAGACTTGTAGCGATGACGTCCTATTGGTAACAGTAAGATACCTTACAAGTAACGTGCCTGCAAACCGAAGGCAAATAAAAATTATACAAAGGAGGTTGGGAACATGAGCAGTAAGCCAATAAAAATTGCCATTGCCGGAGTGGGAAACTGTGCAAGTGCGTTACTTCAGGGTATTGAGCTGTACAAATCTGAGGAGATGGCTAAAGAACCAATAGGGCTGATGCACTATGATCTCGGGGGATATAAGCCGGGCGATATTGAAGTAGTGGCAGCATTTGATATTGATGCCCGGAAAGTAGGCAAACCGCTAAGGGAAGCTATTTTTGCCCGGCCGAACTGTACGAAGATATTCTATTCCGATCTGCCTGATTACCCTGTAACCGTTCAAATGGGACCTGTAATGGATGGATATTCCGAACACATGAAAGAATATCCGGAAGACAAGTCTTTTGTCCTGGCCGATCAGGAACCGGTAGATGTGGCTAAAGTTTTGAAAGAATCGGGGGCTGAAATACTTGTCAATTACCTCCCGGTCGGTTCGGAAAATGCAGCTAGAGCCTATGCTAAGGCCTGTCTGGAAGCTGGTGTCGGTTTTATTAACGCCATGCCTGTGTTTATTGCCTCTGATCCTACCTGGGCCCGACGGTTTGAGGAAAAAGGGCTCCCCATTATCGGTGACGACGTAAAATCCCAGGTGGGAGCGACCATTACTCACCGGGTACTGACCAAGTTGTTTGAAGACCGGGGAGTAAAAATTACCAAGACATATCAACTGAATTTTGGGGGCAATACGGACTTTCTCAATATGCTCAACCGGAGTCGCCTGAAATCTAAGAAAAAGTCAAAAACCCAGGCGGTCCAATCCGAAATGAAAGAAGGGTTGGTCGATGAGAATATTCATATAGGGCCCAGCGATTATGTTCCCTGGTTGAATGATAACAAGATTTGCTTTATCCGGATGGAAGGGTTAGGCTTTGGACGGGTACCCATAGAACTGGAGTTAAGACTTTCGGTTGAAGATTCTCCCAACAGCGGAGGGGTAATTATTGATGCCATTCGCTGCATGAAGCTGGCCCTGGACCGGGGAGTAAAAGGTCCGTTGTACGCTATCTCTGCATATACCATGAAGTCACCGCCAATACAATATACTGATTCCGAGGCAAGGAAAATGGTGGAAGAGTTTATTCGCGGTGAATCCCGGTCCGAGGCGAAAACCGCATGAAAGCGTTAGTAATTGCCGCGGGAGAGGGAAGTCGATTGCGGGTAAGTGGGTATCATGGGGTTAAGCCCCTTTACCCTCTCCTGGGGTTATCGCTGATAGAACGGGTTTTGTTAACCCTCCGGGAAGCAGGAATCAGGGAAGTAGTTTTAGTGATCGGTTTTCGGGGACAGGAGATCAAGGATTACTTGGGCGACGGAAGCAGACTGGGGGTAAAAATCCAGTATATAGACAACCCCTCTTGGTCAGCAGGTAACGGCACCTCTGTATTGGCTGCGGAGAAAGTGTTACAGGGGGAACGTTCTTTCCTTCTGACCATGGCGGATCATATAGTTTCCCAGGAGGCGGTTGAGCGCCTGATTAAAGTTCGCCCCCGGGAACACGAGATTTATGTAGGGGCGGATTTTAAATTAGACCGCATCGCTGACTTGGAAGAAGCCACCAAAATTTTGGTAAGTGATGGGAAAATTACAGCTATCGGCAAAAAATTAAATGAATTTCAGGCCGTTGATTGCGGGCTATTTCATGCTACACCGGCTCTCTTTGATGCCCTAAAAGAGGCTCAAGTTCAGGGTAACAGTAGTCTTAGCGATGGAATAATGGTGATGGCGAGACAAGGCCAAGCCCTGGTGTGCGACATCGGCGATACATGGTGGATCGATGTGGATAAACCGGATGATGCCCGGCTGGCTCGTAAAGTCCTACTCATGAACCTGCCCTCCCCGCGAGATGGATTGGTAGCCCGCTACTTCAATCGAAAAATCTCCGTTGTGTTAAGTAGTTGGCTGGCCTGGACCAGGATAACTCCCAACCAGGTTTCTATATTTAACGCCGTACTATGTTTCTTATCCGCTATTTTGTTTGCTACCGGGCATTTTTTATGGGCCGGTCTGACAGCGCAAATAGCATCTATAATAGACGGCATTGACGGGGAATTGGCCCGGTTGAAATTTTTGAAATCACCTTTTGGGGAGTTGCTGGATTCTGTACTGGATCGTTACGGTGACGGTTTGATTTTGATGGGGATGACGGCAGGCGCTTATCTTAACGGTTCGCATCCCCTGGTTTTAGTTTTGGGTTCGTTGGCTCTGTTGGGCTCTCCTATGTCCATGCTGATGAAGGAAAAATTCCATACCGCTACGGGGAGAAGATATTTACCGGCCCAAGAGGGAATGTGGGTCAATCTTTTACTGGCTAACCGCGATGGACGCCTGCTGGTGGTAATGTTGTCAGGTATCATTCGCCTGCCGGTTGTGGGACTAGCTATCCTGGCGGTTACCCCCCACGTTTTGGTGTTAATCCGATTAAAGTTGATGAAAAGGCTTCTACTGAAAAATTCGGCGTCGCTGAAAGTCTAACATTTGGCTTCGCTTTTGAATGCCATCCTCCGTTACTGGAGGTCGAGATACGGTAGTTGATGTGCGATGCGCCGGCAGGGGGCGAACTCCCGCTGGCGCGAATTTTGTTTCTTTCACATCTGCAAGAAGAGGTTGAGGGCGAGGTGTTTTTTGACCTGTAAAAATCATAAAATACATCCTAAGAACCTTTTTGCAAGGTTCTTTTTTTATTTAACGGGAGATCAACCTTTGGGATTAATTCCATATTGACTTATTTGGAAAATTATGGCAAATTAATAAACGGAGAAACAATTCCCCGGAGGGCAGGCAAAATTTTAGGCGCATAAAATCGGTCATACTCAATTTTTATAAGGACCGATTTTGTTTTTTTAAATAGCGACATAAATTGGGAAGCAGTTACATACAAATTATCGTGTGCAGTTGTACTTGGCTTTAGAAACCGAAAATTGAGGTGTAAAGAGGTGTAATCAATGCGGGTAGCTATGTTGCATTGGGCTTTCCCTCCTGTCATTGGAGGAGTTGAGACTCATTTGGCCTTGCTGGGGCCGGAATTGGTAGAAAGAGGTTGGGAAGTTTTCCTTTTAACCAATTCGGTGGAAGGCATGGCTGATGATTATACCTGGAAGGGGATGGAAATCAATAGAACCCCTCTTATGGATTTAAATAGCCTTTCTTTGGTCAAAATAGAAGTAATGGCTGATAAAATCAGGGAGAAAATCTACCGTTTCATAGAGAAGGTAAAACCAGATTTGATCCATGCCCACAACATGCATTATTTCAGCCCGGTTCATGCGGAAGTTTTATTCGATATAAAGCGAAAAATGGGTATACCTTTGATACTAACGGCACATAATGTTTGGGAAGACCAGTTGTGGGATCAGATGTGCCAACTGGCCGGGGACTGGGATGCCGTTATTGCGGTAAGCCACTATATTAAAGAAGAGCTGATCAAAGCAGGTTACCCGGCGGATAGGATATTCACTATTCACCACGGCATTGACATAGACCGTTTTCGACCTCCTACCCGAGAAGAACAGGAGGAGATCCTACGGGTTAACCCGCATTTTGCAGGGAGACGAGTTATTTTTCACCCGGCGAGAATGAGTTTGGACAAAGGCTGCCATATTGGGGTGCGAGCCCTCGCGCTTATAGTGCGGGAGTTTCCTGAAGTCCTGTTGGTAATGGCTGGGACTACTAAGACGGTAGACTGGGGTAACCATCAGCCTCACCATGTACACCGGATTACAGCCATGGTCGAAGAACTGGGTTTGCAGAATAATGTGTGGGTTAAGTTTTTCCCTTGGGAAGAAATGCCTCGCATGTACCAGGCATCGGAAATTGTTATCTATCCTTCCTGTTTCCAGGAGCCGTTTGGTTTGGTTATGCTGGAGGCGCAGGCTACAGCCAGGCCCATAATTGTAAGCCGTGCCGGAGGAATGCCGGAAGTTATCAAGCATGGCGAGAACGGTTTTGTGGTAGAAATGAATGATCATGGGCAGCTGGCGGAAAATTGTTTATACCTCTTGCGAAATCCCGAGTTGGGCAGGCAGATAGGTTCCCGGGGACGGACCTTGGTGGAAAAATATTATACTAAAGAAATAATGACGGAAAAAACATCGGAAGTCTACAAGGCTGTTTGCTGACCTGAATAAGGAGATGCGCCTGCAAGGAAGGAATGAGAAAGATGTATTTGGAAAGTACCGGAAGAAGTAACGAATGGGACGTTTCTCCCAGTGAAGTTCAAGCCAGTACCGAAGTACTCAAAGACGATGAAATGTTTATTACTTCTCTTCCTAACGGTTTAATTCCTTATCAAGAGAAGGGGGAGCTGGGGCTTTACTATCGGGATACCCGTTTTCTCAACCACCTGGAGATTTTACTGGAAGATAAAGAGCCCTTATTTTTATCAGCTGAAACGAAAGACAGCCATTTTGCCAAAATAGAACTTACCAATCCGGAATTAACGGTCAATAACTCAAAAATTCCTATGCATACCATTCACTTGAGGGAACTCAGAGTAGTCAGGGATAGTTTTTTTCAAAGGTTGCGGTTGGTAAATTATAATCCATGGCCGGTTTTTCTCAAACTTACCTTCAAATTTGGAGCGGATTTTGTTGATATATTTGAAGTTAGAGGTATCTTGCGGGAAGAACGGGGAGAAAAGCTGCCTGCGAAGCTTTTGCGCAACGGAATACTTTTCTCCTACCGGGGATTAGATGGGATTACGATGGGTACAGAGGTGATTTTTTCCCCTCGGCCGAAGTTAAGCGTTCGACCTGACGGGACAGGTGTAGCCGAGTTTCGCCTTAAATTAGCACCTCAGCGGAAGGTTTATCTTTACACCCGGATCAATGCTGTCATAGAAGGCGACCCAAAGGCGCAGAGGGGGAAGGGCGATACCGGAATAGCTCCTGCTTTTCTTCGGGCGGCTAACTACCAGCTGAATAAATATCGGCGCTGGAAGGAAGAGTGTACCAAGTTTCAGACAGACAATACTTTTTTCAACTACCTTTTTGAGCGGGGAGTTACTGACCTGGGAGCCTTAAATACTGATTACCCCGAATGGGGCAGTATTTTAGTAGCAGGGATTCCCTGGTATGCCGCCCCTTTTGGTAGAGATGCCTTGATAACCGCCTGGCAGACCCTTATCGTGAACCCGGAACTGGCTAAAAGAAGCCTGCGTTTCCTGGCTCGCTTACAAGGGGAAGATAATAATGCCTGGCGGGATGAAAAACCGGGGAAAATAATGCACGAAATTCGGCGGGGTGAAATGGCCAGACGGGGAGAAGTCCCCCACACTCCCTATTACGGGTCGGTAGATTCTACTTTATGGTTTATTATTCTACTATCAGAAGTTTACCGGTGGCTTCAGGATGAAGAATTGGTGAGAGAACTGGCAGAGCCATTAAGAAAATGCCTGCTCTGGTGCCGGGAGTACGGTGATCTGGACGGAGATGGCTACATAGAGTACAGGCGGGAATCAGAAAGAGGTCTTACCAACCAGGGATGGAAAGACTCCTGGGATGCAGTAGTCAGACCTGATGGAACTCTGGCGGAGGCGCCTATTGCCCTGGTGGAGGTTCAGGCCTATTATTACCTGGCTTTACGACGTTGCGTGGAACTTTTTGAACTGCTGGGAGACAGAAAGGAAGCGATGCGATGTCAGCGTCAAGCCCGGCAGTTGAAACAAAAGTTTATCCAGGACTTCTGGATGAGTGATCGAGAGTTTTTAGCATTTGCTTTGGACGGTAAGAAGCAACCGGTGAAGACGATTGTATCCAACCCGGGGCACTGCCTTTTCACAGGAATTTTACCGGCCAACCTGGCGGATAAAGTTGCCCGCCGCCTGTTCGAAGCGGACATGTTTTCCGGATGGGGCATTCGCACTATGAGTAAATTAGAACAGGCGTATAATCCCATGAGTTATCATAATGGTTCTATTTGGCCTCACGATAATTCCATTATTGCGGCTGGGTTGCGGTGTAGCGATCAACATCAATTGCTTTTACGCCTGGCCAACAGTTTGTACGAGGCGGCTCTCTCATTTCCCTATTACCGTCTGCCGGAACTATTCTGCGGTTTTACGCGACGGGGGCAAACAGGTCCCGTTCACTACCCGACCGCCTGTGATCCCCAGGCCTGGGCGGTAGGCAGCTTGTTCTCCTTACTACACAGCCTGCTCGGAATTCGTTCCGAAAGAGGAGATGTAGTAATCTGTAAACCCCTGTTGCCTCAAGGAGTAAATGAAGTGTTAGTAAAAAATCTTCGGGTCGGCCGTGGCAAGATAGATCTGGAATTTACCCGTAAAAATGATAAAGTCTATTGTAACGTTCTTCAGTGCGAGGGAAAAGTGCGGGTGGTTTTTGAACCGTAAAGAAGGTGGTTAAAAATGTTCAAATTAGCCCCGTTGGGAAACAATAACAAAGTGATTCTGGTTTCAAACCGGGGCTCCTACATATTTAGGGAAGAAAACTCGGGGCGTAAACGGGAAAAGGCGGTTAGCGGGCTGGTTTCCGCCCTTGAACCGGTGGTCCAGAATTTCGGGGGAACCTGGCTGGCCTGGGGTGGTCGGGTGGCGGAGGGTTCGAAAGTCAAAGGAGAGATGATAGGTGTTCCCGCTAATGAGCCTCTTTACTGGTTCCAGGAGATACTTCTAACGGAAAAGGAGATAGAGAAATATTATCTGGGGTTTTCCAACAGTTGCCTGTGGCCGTTATGTCATTGCTTTTTAGAAAAGGTGGTGGTACGCAAAGATTATTGGGATAGCTACCGGAATGTCAATCAGAAATATGCTCAGGTAATAGGCGGATTTATGCGAAGTGGAGATCTGATATGGGTACATGATTTTCATTTGGCTCTGGTCCCCGAAATGGTGCGCAGGGCCCATGGAAAGGCAAATATTGCTTTTTTCTGGCATGTTCCCTTCCCGCCTCCTGAAATCTTCAGTACTCTGCCCTGGGCGGCAGATATATTACGGGGGTTGTTGGGAGCCGACTGCATAGCCTTTCACTCCGCGGACTATCGGAACAATTTTTTGCGTTGTGTAGAGAAAATTTTGCACCTTCCTGTCAATTGGGAGCTGGGAATGGTCAAAGGGGATAATCGCAATATAACTGTGAGTTTTGCCCCAATAGGTATTGATTGGAATAAATTCAGGGAAATGGCTTCCCGAGCTGAGATTCTGGCCCAAGCTTCGGAAATACGGGGCCGGGTTGAAGCCGATTTTATATTCTTAGGAGTAGACAGATTGGATTACACTAAGGGTATATTGGAAAGGCTTCTGGCTTTTGAAACTTTTTTAGAAAAATTTCCCCAGTATCGAGGACGGGTAGCGTTACTCCAGGTCGCAGTCCCCAGCCGGTCGGGGGTTAAAGCCTATGAGAACTTAAAACACCGGGTAGAAGAGGCCGTAGGGCGCATCAACGGCCGTTACAGTATAAACTGGCGCGGACCGGTACTCTACCGGTATGGGGCTTTATCCTCCAGCGAGCTGGTGGCTCACTATTTAGCTGCCGATATTGCTCTGGTAACTCCTCTCCGTGACGGTCTAAATCTGGTAGCTAAAGAATTTATAGCTGCTAAAACCGATAGAAGAGGAGTACTAGTCTTGAGTGCCTATGCCGGGGCAGCTCAACAGTTGCGGGAGGCGCTGCTGGTAAATCCTTATTATCCGGAAGAGATGGCTGATGTCTTTCGTCAAGCGGTTGAAATGCCAGTTTCTGAGCAGGTGTATAGAATGGAACTGCTGCGGAAAGTGGTTCAACAGCAAGATGTGTACTGGTGGTCTCATCAGGTACTGAAGACTTTGCCCAGCAAATGGGGAAAACTGGCCGCAACCTCTGGATTGGGAAGAGCAGTTAATATGGGGAAGGCTGTTACTGCCGGGAGTTCATCCTTGGAGGATGGGGTATGAAAGAATGCCTGGTCCGTTTGCTGTGCCGTCACCGCCACAAGAAAAAGCTGTTTCTTTTTTTGGATTATGACGGTACGTTAGTTCCTATTGCGGCTACACCGCAGATGGCGCGGCCTTCCGATCAGGTAAAACAAATACTTTACTGTCTTATTTGGCAGAAAATTCCTCTAGCTATAGTGAGCGGCAGAACTTTACAGGATTTGGAATCTATGCTGCCCTTACGGGGAATTTACCTGGCGGGTGGTCATGGGGGGGAAATACGTTTTCCCGACGGTACGGTAACCTTTTTCCGGAACCGCCGGGCAGAGAAGGAGATCGACAGGCTTTTTTCCTGGTTGGAAAGGTTGACGGAAACTCACCGGGGGTTTTTGCTGGAGCATAAAGGCACTTCTTTGGCTTTGCATTTCCGACAGGTAAGCGACGCTCGTTCTTTCCAGCTAATAAAACAGGTTAAGGATGCATGGCGTAAGGAGGTAGAAAGTTCTGAACTGGAATTACTTGAGGGGAGAAAGGTTCTTGAGTTTAGAGTAAAGTCCCTCAACAAAGGAAACGTAGTAAAACTATTATGGGCACAATGTCCTGGAACAATACCTGTCTATTTTGGTGATGACACTACCGACGAAGATGCTTTCCGTTATCTCCGGGATAGAGGCATTACCGTCCTGGTTAACCATAAGGAAAAGACTGCGCCTACGGCGGCCCGCTATCGGGTAAAAGGCCCCGAAGAGGTACTATATATTTTATCCCGGTTAGCCGGAAAGGATTTGGCAACAATAGACAAGTCCGATGCTTTCGGAGGGAAGGAGGAGCATTGATGGCACCAATGTTTTTGGAAAAATATGAAGAACTGGTGGAAACGGAAGTAATAGAAGAAATCAAAACTTTAGCCGGAGAACTTAAAGGAGTTAGTTTGCAACATATTAATTCTACCGCCGTAGGGGGTGGGGTGGCTGAGATTCTAAAAACACTGGTTCCTTTGATGGAAGAAGTTGGATTGAATGTGCAATGGACGGTAATGGAGGGCGATGAGGAGTTTTTTCAAGTAACCAAAACATTTCATAACGCGTTTCATGGACAACCGGTAAATATTACCCAGGAGATGTTTGAAATATACCGGGAAGTTAACAGGAGGAATTTCCGGCTTATCGACCCCGACGTGGATTTTGTGATAATACATGATCAACAGCCACTGGGATTGGTGCAGGCCCGGGAAGGGAATCAAGGACGATGGATTTGGTACTGCCATATTGATCCTACCGGTGTATTGGAAAAGCTCTGGAATTTTATGCGACCACTGGCTGCCAGGTTTGACGCTGCCATTTATCATTTGCCGGAATATGTAAAAGGAGTGGCCCGTCGGGAATACGTAATGCCGCCGGCTATCGACCCCCTCAGTGAAAAAAACCGACCGGTTACTGAAGAAGAAAAAAAAGCAGTTCTGAAGAAGTTGGGTATAGATGAGGATAAACCTATCATTTTACAAGTATCCCGGTTTGACCGTTTGAAAGATCCGGTAGGCGTGATTGAGGTTTATCGACTGGTAAAAAGAAACTATTCCTGCCAACTGGTTTTAGCTGGAGGAGAGGCAAGCGATGATCCGGAAGGAATTCAGGTTTTAAGGGAAGTACTGAAGACGGCGGGAGATGATCCGGACATTCACGTTCTGGCCCTAGACCCTAAAAGTGATCTGGAAATAAATGTGTTACAGCAGTCGGCAGCCGTTGTGGTCCAGAAATCCGTCCGAGAGGGGTTTGGCCTGACGGCAACCGAGGCTTTGTGGAAAGGACGACCGGTGGTAACTACCGGTGTTGGTGGTTTGGGGCGTCAGGTGATTCACGGGAAGACGGGATTGGTGACCACTACGACTGAAGATATGGCTAGCGCTGTTGAACGGCTACTGGCGGATAGGGCTTATGCGGCAATTTTAGGAGCTGCCGGGAAAGAACATGTACGCAGCAATTTTATCCTTCCCGTCTATCTCAGATCCTGGCTGCGTTTATTAAGGGATTTGCATCGACAGGGGGAGGGATAAATTGTGCGGATAAAGAAGGCGGTGATACCTGCTGCCGGGTGGGGAACCCGCTTTCTGCCGGCTACTAAGGCGCAGGCCAAAGAGATGTTTCCTATAGTAGATAAGCCCGCTATTCAGTATATTATCGAAGAAGCCAGGGCTTCCGGGATAGAAGATATAATTATCGTAACCGGCAGAAACAAAAGGAGTATAGAGGACCATTTTGACCGTAACCATGAACTGGAATTGTTTTTGAGACAGAAAGGCAGTGAAGAACTTTTCCGACTAGTAGAAGAAGTTTCGAGGATGGTAGATGTTCATTATGTGCGGCAGAAGGAGCCGAGAGGATTAGGGCATGCCGTCCTGTGTGCGCGAAAATTTATTGGAAATGAGCCTTTCGCCGTTTTGCTTGGGGATGATATAGTGGATGGCAAGGTCCCCTGCCTGAAACAACTTATGAAAGTAGCCCAAGAGGTAGAAACTAGCGTACTGGCGGTACAAGAAGTACCCAGTGCAGAAATCTCTCGTTACGGTGTAGTAGCTCCGATATTTTTGGAAGACGGTCTTTATATGGTTAAAGATCTGGTGGAAAAACCTGCTCCTGAAGAAGCTCCCTCCAACTTAGCCATAATAGGCCGCTATATTTTAACTCCGGAGATTTTCCCCATCCTTGCTCAAACACCGCCGGATAAAAGAGGGGAAATTCAATTGACCGATGCCCTACGAAAACTGCTATTAAACCAGGATATATATGCCTATTGCTTTGATGGTGACCGGTATGACGTAGGTGATAAGCTGGGGTATTTGAAGGCGGTGGTAAGGTTTGCCCTGAAAGAAGATTCTCTTGCCGGGGATTTCGGGCGGTTTTTATTGGAAACAGCGGAAGAGCTGAAAATGTCCTCTTTTAGGGAAGTGGTTGCCACGAACGAAAAGGTAGGGTAAGGTAGGGTTTTTATGGCAGGTATTAGCAGTTGAATGTCGAACTTTTGTTAAAAAAAGTTCTGGGGGAATGCACAATGCCAAAGGAGAAAGTAACCACCACCAAGTTGCGGGAAATGAAAAAAGACGGGCAGAAGTTTGCTATGGTTACTGCCTACGATTACCCTACGGCTCAACTGGTAGACCAGTCGGAGATTGAAATGATCTTGGTCGGAGACTCTCTGGGAATGGTGATGCTGGGTTATGACAGCACGGTTCCAGTTACTATGGACGAAATGATTCATCACATAAAAGCAGTAGTAAGGGGCGCGCCGCATACCTTTGTGGTCGGGGATCTGCCATTTGGCTCTTACAACGTAAGTGTGGAACAGGCAATTGAAAACTCTACTCGTATATTAAAAGAAGGCGGAGCCGACTGTGTGAAATTGGAAGGAGGCTTTCCGGTAGTCGAAACGGTGCGTGCGCTGGTTCGGGCCGGTATTCCGGTGATGGGTCATATCGGGCTAACTCCCCAGACCGCTTCCCAGGTGGGAGGATTTAAAGTGCAGGGCAAGGATGCGGATACGGCTAAACGGCTGCTGGAGGAGGCCGTTGCTCTCGAGGAGGCAGGAATTTTCAGTCTGGTTCTAGAGTGTATTCCTGCCGAGTTGGCAAAGCTGATTACGGAAAGAATTTCTGTTCCTACCATAGGTATTGGGGCTGGTGTCCATTGTGACGGGCAGGTTTTGGTGTTTCATGACATGCTGGGATTATTCCAGCGATTTGTTCCCAAGTTTGTCAAGCAGTACGCCAATTTGGGATCAATTATCAAACAGGCTCTGAATGAGTTTCATGCGGAAGTGGTTGAGGAACAGTTTCCGGAATTAAATCACAGTTTTTCCATCAGCGAAGAAGTTTTGGCTGCTATTAAGGGGACGACCGAAGGAAGGTGATGATATGAAGATAGGCATCATAGGGGCTGGAGCTATCGGTAGTCTTTTTGGGGGGCTGCTGGCGGAAAACGGGAATGACGTTTGGCTCTATAACCGGCGGAAGGAACATGTACAGGTTTTAAAGGAAAAAGGCTTGACTATTGTTTCTGCGGAAGGCCGGCGCACTATTCCGGTGAAAGCTACCACCAAACCCCAAGATATGGGCATTTTAGATTTAGCTGTCATCTTGGTAAAGTTTCCTGATACGGAAAAGGCGTTGGAGGATGTAGCGGGCAATTTGGGACGGGACACACTGGTTATGACCCTGCAAAACGGCCTGGGCAATGTGGAAAAGATAATGAAGAAAGTGGAGCGGCACAGGGTAATTGCCGGCGTTACTTCCCATGGTTCAACCCTGCTGGCGCCGGGCGAGATTTATCATGCCGGCAAGGGTCCCACTTACCTGGGTGCTTTAGAAGAGACCAGTGTATCCCGGGTACAAGAAGTTGTTGATCTTTTCAACCGCTCCGGGATAGATACTAAACTGAGCGATAATATAATTAAAATGTTGTGGAAGAAACTGGTAGCCAATGTGGGTATCAATCCTCTGACGGCCCTAACCGGACTTCCCAACGGTAAACTCTTGTTCTATCCTGAGCTGGCGGATATCATGCGGGGAGCGGTAGAGGAAACGGTCCGGGTTGCGGAGGCAAAAGGAATAGACCTTGAGCTAGAGGATCCTTTTGCATATGTGGCTTCAGTTTGCCGGGCAACTGCGGAGAACAAGTCTTCCATGTTACAGGACGTTTTAAACCGGCGTCCTACGGAAATTGATGCTATCAATGGTGCAGTTGTACGGGAAGCAGAAAAATTGTCGGAGGAGGTTCCGTTTAACCGGGTTTTAACTAATTTGGTCAAAGTCCTTGAACGTCGATATTTGGAAGGATCTTGCTCCTCTAGTATATAATAGCCTGATGGGTAAAATTTATAGATTGTTATATTTTCTGATCGGGGAAAACTAAGGGCAGAAAAAGATTTGCAGAGAGGAGTGCCCTAAGTGTCCCCAAAAGTTTCCAAGGAACAACCGCGCCTGCTTCATTCTAAAGGTGAACTGGTAGATGATGAAACGGGCAAGGAACTGGTTCGTTCGGAAAAAATCCTGCGCCATAATCCCTATAAAACGCCTCCTAATAACCTTACCACCAAGAGGAGGAACAAATAGCAATGGTGGAGAAAAGAAATGAAACGGAACCCAACCAGGAGCGACGTACACGGGTCAGATTGGAAGATATCAACAAGATCCGGGGAAAAGTCGAATGGGTTGATCCAGAAAAGGGACCGGAAAACAGAAAGCGCAAATGAGAAAGACTTCGGTGAAAAATATTTCACCGAAGTCTTTTCGTTATGGAGAGGCCACCGGTCAGTCCAGACGGCATTCTTCCGGTTTTTTATTGGTGAAACCTTTAACCACCGGTGCCCTCATTTTCAGGTTCGGTGTCCATTCGAGAAATTCCACCAGGAGGGTGAGGGTTGGTTTAACCCAGTAAGTGTTAGGTGTTTTTCTCAAGTTGCGGAAAGGGCTTTCCGGAGTTGTCTGCCTTTTCAATATTGTATCCAGGGTGCGGAGTTCCTTTTGAGTCAGCCCGGAGCTTACCTTTCCAATGTAGATAAAATCAGATCCCTGATAAGCTCCCACCAACAAAGAACTCAGGCGGTCTTGATTCAAAGCATATCCCCCTACAGCACAAAGCTGTTGGCGGAAGCATTTGATTTTCAACCATTTTCTGCTCTTCTGTCCTATTAAGTA
>NZ_BDGJ01000051.1:0-2190 GCF_002207765.1 Calderihabitans maritimus | reverse complement strand
GGGGAAACTATCAGTGATCCAAATCGTCCCGCCGGGATTAATCACTTTCCGCAGAATTTCCAGCCGTTCGCGCAGCGGGAGTACAGTCATATCCCGACCGTCCAGATAGAGGAGGTCAAAAATCATATAGTTGACAGGTATTTTTCTGGCCAGGCGACGAATAGTAGTTTCGTCCGTAGTTAGATCTCTTCGCAGTACCAGGGGGAAGCTGGGCTTTCGTTCCCGCAACACGATTATTTCACCGTCAAAAACTGCCTGTTCTGCCTGCAAGATTTCGGAAAGCTCCTTTAGTTCCGGATACTGTTTTGTACGGTCCATGAGTTTACGGTTATGGGCCAGGACACAATCTTTCCGGACATGGGTTATACAGCGAACGCCGTCCCATTTAACTTGAAAAATATATTCCGGACTGTCAAAGGCTTCTCTGACCGGCACCGGCTCCATAGGTAGGATTTTTTCGCCCCACACCTCTACCACCTTCTGCAAATTGCCCGTAACTTGGCTGGTTTTATCGCTGTTTTTATGTTATAGTTTAACCAGGAGGTGATTGGCTTTGCCGACATATGATTTCCGTTGTGTAAACTGTGGCGAGCGCTTCAGCCGCAGGGTTCCTATAGAAGAAAGAGATAAGGTAAGATGCCCTCAATGCGGAAGTAAAGCCCAACAACTATTGACTGGGTTTATATACTTCGGCAAATCCGATGGTGGAGGTTCCGGTAGCTGTAGCAGAAGCAGTTGTAGTGGTTGCAGCGGTTGTTAGGTAGCCGGAGTGATCCAAAGTGGCTATAGAAATTCAGGGAAATTACGAAGACGCCTACCGGCAGGCCGTGAAAGAATTTAGCGAAAAAGATCCCCACTTAATGGCCCGGTGGAGTAAAGCCCGTTTTGACCGGGAAAAATCGGTTTTCTGTATGCGTTATTGCGCAACTGACTATTTTATCCATTACCCTACCGGTAAGTTTGACACGGAGGAAAAAATTGCGATTCCTCTTACCGATCAGATTATAATGCTTCAATATCTGACGCAGGCCAGCGGGATGCCTATTAGAAATCGCTGGTTGAGTTTTATGGAACTTCCCGGTGGCCCGCATCATTATGCTCCCTTTCGCCAGGAAGCCATCAACCCTATCAGCCAAACTTTTGGCGACCGGCTTGAACTGTTCCGGCAGGTGGCTTTGAGCCTGGACGGTAAAGCAACCGACATGGGGGACGCCGGGTACATTTTACCGGTTTTACCCGGCCTGCCTTTGGCATATATTCTCTGGCAAGGGGATGAGGAATTTCCTCCCAACGCCAACATCCTCTTTGATTATTCAGCCAGCACCTATCTACCTACTGCTACCCTTTATGTGCTGGGCATAAATACTACTTTAAAAATGTTAGAGCGGGCTCGTAAGTTTGAATCCCGAACGGTATAAAAACAGTCAGGACTGATCGTCCTGACTGTTTCCGTTTCGCTTTACCCGCACGCCACCTCTACCTACATAGGGAGGAGGCTCAACGTTAACAGTGAAATTACCCTGCTTTTTTTCAGAATTAAGGGCTTCTTCCGCAAATTCCACATTTACGGTCATGGGATTGAACTTAGGAGAAATTTTAGGAGGTTTGGTGATCTTTTTCTTCATGATTTCCCCCCTCAAAAAACTCCCGGGTCATTCGGAAAGGGACTCTAATCAGATTTTCTAGGGTATCCAGAGTTTGAGTTACGGCCTGACTGGTGGTGGAAGGGCTCTCATTGTTATCTTTCCAAAGTTCTTTAGTCAAACGGAAAGGCATGGCCAGGATATCTTCCCACAGGCTGATGCCTTGTTTAATCAGTTCGTTCATGGACACAGGGATTACCTCCCGTTATTGTTCTCTGACGCAGGCAAGAAGGTAAATTTCAGGGTTGTCGAGGTCTTGGGCCGCGTTAATTTCTTTTTCCACTTCCTTGAGTTTTTGCAACTGGATATCGGAGAGTCTGGCGAATTGCATGTTCTTGACTTCTGCCATCGGGGATACCTCCTCTGGTTTTACAGTGATTTAATCGTTTGGTTTTATTATTCCCGCCGGTTATGATCTTATTAGCTGTTTTACCGGAGAAAAATCGCATTTGTTAGTATATATAATTTTTATGGAGCCAATTGCGCTGTGCGGAAGCAAGCACAAATAGCCCGTTTTAGGGTATCAAACAAAACATCTTACCCCAAC
>NZ_BDGJ01000050.1 GCF_002207765.1 Calderihabitans maritimus | reverse complement strand
GACCATAGCAAAGACAGCTTCAACCACATTGAACTCTACCCGGGATTCGGAGCAAAACTTCTCCAGGATACGTGCCAAGCCCACCTTCTCCCAGACCCGGCGGAAGACCTGAGCTGGCCCATAATCCTTGCTCCACTCGGCAAAGAGGTCCTGGGCCTCCTGAAGAACCGCTTGTTTTTCCGAAAACTTGGCCAAACTTTCAATCAAACGGTCCAGTTGGCCTTCCTTAAGTTCGTCTAAGCGCCCAAGGGTACAAAG
>NZ_BDGJ01000049.1 GCF_002207765.1 Calderihabitans maritimus | reverse complement strand
AGCAAGCTCCGGGTCAGCGAATGGGCCCAAGAAGACGTCTATGAGCCCAGGTTCTCGGATCTTCAGCTACACCACTACTACCGGGCTCTGGACTTTCTGGCCCAGCGCAAAGAGAGCCTTGAAGAGCAGCTGTTTTTCCAGGGGCGGGACCTTTTTAACCAGACGGTTGACCTGGTGTTTTTTGATACCACCACCAGCTATTTTGAGGGTGAAGG
>NZ_BDGJ01000048.1 GCF_002207765.1 Calderihabitans maritimus | reverse complement strand
CGCGATGTGGGACTTCAATAGCGGCGGCCAATTTTCTTTTCTCCCTTGTATTCATACTTGTCCTCTTTTTTTACGAAGACCTATCTCTGATAAATATTGTTGCGGCCTTTCTTTTGGCCAATATACTGGCCAAGCCCTTTGGCTTGACACTGCAGAAATTTTTTACGACATATCCTGATGTTAGGGATATGAGTATATTGGACATTTACGGCAAACCTCTGACATTCGGATTCCCCTTTGAGATAATAATAAATCCAAACCGGACTTACTTTATAAAAACGACTTCAGGGAACGGATTCTTTTGGTTTTTATGTTAGGAAGCTGTTCAAAGGTAAGTCGGTTTCCTGGCTAAGCCGGGCCAGCACCTGCAGGGTTTCCTTTTTGCCGCGGGCATCTAGTACCATCTTGCGGGGACGGATAAGAAATTAGCGAAGGTCTTAAGGCAAAAGTTTTCCTGGAAGCTGGAAATCCGACAAGATTTGAATAATATTACTAAGAAATTGAACGTAATAGAAAACGCGCAGGTTGAAGATAAGAACTACTACCAAAATAAGGTAGTAGTTTTGATTTATACGGGGAATTCGACATATTACGACAAGTAAAAGCGAAACCCGTCTCCTCAAAAATGCCATAAAAAGACCAAGGCTTATACCAATGGGCGCCCCACATAGCAAAACGTGTAAAGATGCTATTGAGTAATGAAAAAGGGCATTCCCCGGTTAGAGAATACCCTCTTTATGTGTACCTGCGTTATTTACGCACAACATTGGCGGCTTGTGGACCCCGACTACCTTCGACGATGTCAAAAGATACATTTTGACCTTCCTCGAGGGTCTTGAACCCATCGCCCTGGATTGCAGAAAACCCTTCACTGACTAAATAGTGAAAGGTATACTTTAAACCCTCAATACTCTTAGACTATTAGCCGACTGTGTCGCTTTCCTCTTTGACCTTTTTCCTTACCTCCTCTGCAAACCGAAAACCATTTTGTTCCAGTTTATTAAAAATTTCATCAAGATTGGAAATTAGCCCCTTCTTGGCAACAAGGCCCAAAATCCCTACAGTACCCATAATTTTCATTCCAGAACTTCTGGCTACTCTCCGTGCTTTTTTCTCGTCTACCAAAAGATAATCTGCTCCTAATTCCTTTGCTAGAACAACCGCTTCGGCTTCCCCGCGATCGAGGTCCGCTTTAAGTATTGAAACAGCGAGGAGATTTTGTACCTCCCTTTTTATGATCCATGAGGCATTGGCAACCTCCTTTTCGCCCGGTCTATCGGCACCTTCCAATACTACCTCATTGTATACGGCAGTGGGTATAATTATAGTGCCGAATATGAGATGTAAAAGTTCTAATTTATTGATCCTGGACAAAGCAATAAGAGGGGTTGAGTTAGAGACGACTTTCATTTTGCAAGAACTCCTTGACTGTTGATAGATCATCCTCTAACTCATGAACATCGTAGTTAAGGGGAATATTGTGAGTTGCCAAAAAATCCAAAAAATCTTGCTTGGATACATTAGCTAATTGGGCCGCCTTGCCCAAAGATAAACTACCGTCAGCATAAAAGGTTGCAGCCAGCCTTTTCAATGCTTCAGCTTTAATTAATGTTTGCGTTACAGCTCGTCCTTTAAGGAATAATTCTTTGGGCAATTCAAATTCTATCTTTATGGTTTCACCAGACATCTTATTCTCCTCCTGAGTGATAGTAACGGTGGAAACAACGATCTTTTGTAAGATTATACCATATGCAATACTCAGGCTCAACTGCTGTTTCCTTTAAGCTATTTGCTTTGTAAAACATTTTGGGCGTCTGGCAAGATAAGATTGGCAACGGTTCGAAGCAATGGAGTCCTAATAGGGCGGGAGATTAACCTGATAATAGTTTAATTGTCACTGTTTTCCATAGGCCCATCTGAAAAA
>NZ_BDGJ01000047.1 GCF_002207765.1 Calderihabitans maritimus | reverse complement strand
GTCGTTTTCATCTTGAGAGGGATCTTACCCGGCTTTGGGGACAAGATCCACAAACCAAGAAAGCCGTGAAGGCAGTACTCAAGAAAGGGGACAAAGAAGGTTTCAACCTTCTTCTTCAGGGGCTCATGGCGGAAGAAAAAGAGCCCAAGCGGAAGGAGGCCTTGAAAGCATTTCAGGACCTAATAAACAGCGTATGGGAAGGGATAAAGGACTGGCGAGAGAGAGGGAAAGAAGCGCCAGAAGTTGCGCGGGGTTTAGGGGTTATAGAGCCCAACGTAGGGCATACCATATCCAGGCGGTTTAAACACCGGTGTTCCTCCTGGAGCAAGAAGGGGGCGCTTAACCTTGCGCGGGTAAGATGTGCCTTAAGGAATGGGACCTTACGGGACATGACCCAGGTTTCGGGGCCTCCAGCGCCGGGAGAAGAAGCAGCCGAGAAGAAGGATAACTACAACGGCTACTGGGTGAGGAAAGAGGCGGAAGGTTTGCCTTACAAAGAACCTGGTGATTGGTGTCGTGCTTCTATCTCCTTAGCTCGTGGTAATAGCGAATTAGCCCAAAAACTGGCCGAAGTGGTAGGCCAGCTAAGCTACAGGCA
>NZ_BDGJ01000046.1 GCF_002207765.1 Calderihabitans maritimus | reverse complement strand
ATACCGCATTCAGGACAGACCCAATATCTTGTTGACAGCTTTATGTCCGGCAGAACATAACCGCATCCGCTGCACATCCTGCTGGAGGGATAAAACTTCGGTGCTACAACCAGTTTTGATCCGTACCATTTCGTTTTGTATTCCAGCATTCGACTGAATTCTCTCCAGCCTGCATCGGCTATGTGGCGGGACAAGCGGCGGTTTTTTATCATGTTTTTTACCGCTAGATCTTCTATCACTATGACCGGCTTGGTTTTCGCCAGTCTGGTAGACAGCTTGTGCA
>NZ_BDGJ01000045.1 GCF_002207765.1 Calderihabitans maritimus | reverse complement strand
TGCAGCGGATGCGGTTATGTTCTGCCGGACATAAAGCTGTCAACAAGATATTGGGTCTGTCCTGAATGCGGTATTTACCATGACCGGGACATAAATGCAGCCCAAAACCTTGTTAATTATCTAGAGACGGCATAAGTCTTAGTACCACGAGTTCCGCGGGAATTTACGCCTGTGGAGACCGGCTCTGCGGCGGAACAGTCTTTGGACTGGTCTACGAGCACCCGGTCGTGGAAGCAGGAAGCCTTGAGTAGAGATAT
>NZ_BDGJ01000044.1 GCF_002207765.1 Calderihabitans maritimus | reverse complement strand
GTGCGCCAGTTTGGAACCGTTGTGGTTGAGGCAGGGGGAAATATCCGGCTGATTGAGCCGTACAATCTCTGGGATTACGGTCCTGAAGGGCCGGAATTTAGAGGTGAGGAGGCTTTCACCCGGGCCATTATAGCTTTAACCCATAAAAACAACCAGGTCATTTATTTCCTGCAGGGTCACGGAGAACTGGATCCCGACCGAGAAGGTATTCAACTGCGCCGATTCCTGGAGGGAGAAGGGTATTCGGTAAAGAGCTTAAACCTGGCTACCCAGGGAGATATTCCAGCCGATGCGGCGTTAATAGTTATGGCCGGACTGAGAAAGGATTTGAATATCCCGGAGAGAGAGAGATTAGAAAAGTTTATGGATAATGGTGGAAAACTGATGATTTTAGTAGATCCCCTGCCGGAAGATGAGACCCTCACTGAGACTAAAAAACTGTTGGACCGTCTGGGAGTTCAAATTGAGCGGGATGTCGTAGTGGACCCGGCGCGAGCTTACTTTATGGATGCTTTGAGCCCGGTACCGTTACTAAACAGTCACCCTATTACGGAAAAGTTAATGGAAAAACGGATGCTATTAGTTTTGCCCCGGGCCCGAAGTTTGAAGGTTGATGAGCAGGAAAAGGGTCTGAAGATAACTCCCTTGCTGACCAGCTCTGGTCAGTCCTGGGGAGAAACCGACTGGACTTCCGAAAGATTACGAAAGGAACCGGCAGATATAAGCGGCCCGTTAACCCTGGCGGTGGCCGTTTCTCGCGAGGACGCTAAAGACGGGGCGGAACCGTCGCAAGGGGAAGTCAAGGAACAAGATAAGACCGCCGCGAGTCCTCAAGATACGGGGGAAGGATCCGAAGAAAAGGTAGCGGTGGTAGTAGGTAATTCTTCTTTTGTAGCTGGGGACAACGTGTCTTTTCAAGGTAACCTTGACTTCTTTGTAAACGCAGTGGACTGGCTACTGGGAGAGGAAACCCTCATTTCTATCAGACCAAAACCTGAGCGCATGCCGCATATCTTCCTCACTCCCGCCCAGGCTAAAAGTATATTTTACGGTACAGTGGTAGGCATGCCGGCCCTGGTTCTCCTTATCGGAGGCGCCGTATGGCTCAGGAGGCGGTCTTTATGAAGCTTCGCTGGCTAAAAACGCTGATCGCGGTAGTTATTTTTGTCGGGCTGGTGGTGTATATTAACTCTACTCGCCCGTCTGAGCAGGTAACTCAAAAGGAAAATGAGGTCGTCTGGAACCTCAAAATGACTGAGGTGATGGGGATAGAGATTTACGGGGACAACCGGAAAGTAATCCTGGAAAAGCGCGGAAAGGATGACCAAAAGGAATGGTGGCTGGTGGTTCCGACAGAAAAGGAAGCAAACCAGAAAAGAGTTGAGGAACTGTTATCTTCTCTAACCTGGATCGCCCCCCAGCGTTCCCTGCCGGAAGAAGCCGGGAAGCTTGAAAAATTCGGTTTAAAAGAGCCCGCCTGGAAAGTAAAAATGAAGTTGCCAAAGGGAGAAGAACGAATTCTTTTGATAGGAAAGCAAAGCCCTATTGGCGACCCGGAAACGGCTCCATTTTACAGTACCACCGGCCGTGGGGATAAAGTCTACCTGATAAGTTCGTATCTGGTGGAAAAAATTAAAAAAGCTGATGAAGAATATTTAACTGAAGTCACGAAGGAAGCCGGTGAAGATAAAGGAGAGAAGAAAGAATCTTGAGCTCTCAAGGCTCGCCCTTTTCTAGGTGGGCCTTTTATGTTAGCATAAAAAAAGAAGGCTGTTGTGCCAAAGGAGTAGGGTTTATGAAGGCCTGTATTTTAGTTATTGACGATGACCCCAAAATTACTTCTTTGCTGCGCCGCAGCCTCTTGTATGAAGGTTATGAGGTAATAGTGGCCAATGATGGAGAGACTGGTCTGAAATTAGCGGCGGAACGGAACCCGGATCTGGTTATCCTCGATATCATGATGCCGGGTCTTGACGGCTGGGAGGTCTGTCGTCGTCTGAGGGCCTGGAGCAAAGTTCCTATTCTTATGCTGACAGCCAAGGATGAAGTGAGTGACCGGGTTAAAGGACTTGACATAGGAGCTGACGACTATTTAGTAAAGCCTTTTGCCCTGGCGGAGCTCACGGCTCGGATAAGGGCGCTGCTGCGGCGCCGCTTGAATATGGAAGATAGTCAGATTCTGCGTTACGCAGACCTTGTAGTCGACCTCAAGACGCGGGAAGTCTACCGGGGAGATAGACCGATACGCTTAACAGCAAAGGAATTTGAGTTACTCACCCTTTTATTGCGGCACCCCCGGCAGGTACTCTCCCGCGACTTGATTATGGACCGTGTGTGGGGTTTTGACTATGACGGGGAATCCAATGTGCTGGAAGTATATATTGGAATGCTTCGCCAAAAATTGGAGGAAAAAGGGGAAAAAAGATTAATTCATACCGTAAGAGGAGTAGGATATGTCCTCAAGGAGCAGGAGTGAATGCAATGTCTATCAGGATGCGTCTTACTCTATGGTATAGCACTGTTTTTGGTGCTACTTTATTATTTTTAGGTATGCTTCTCTATTTTTTCCTGGCTTACTACCTCAGGGCGGAAATCGATCAGGCTTTAGCCCGGCAGGCGGCGGAAGTAGTAAAGTCAATCCGGGTAGTTGGACATTTCCCCCTGCCGCTCCGGAAAATAGTGCTCCCGGATGTAGATGTTTTTGCCGCTCCGGATACTTACCTCCAGATTGTGGATAATACCGGTGAAGTGATGACCAGATCCCGCAACTTGGGATCCCGCGTGTTACCTCTGGGGGAAAAGACCCTGCGCTTGGCAGCGGAGGCCGAGACATTTTATGAAACAATTACCACTTCCCGTGGCAGTCTTCGTATATATAATTATCCCTTAATGGTAAACAACCAGGTAATAGGCCTGCTGCAGGTAGGCCGTTCCCTCCAGCCGGTCGACACGGCCCTGGGACGGATGCGTTGGTTACTTCTGACCGGAAGCGGTATAGGTTTGCTCCTGGCGGCGACGGTAGGTTGGTTTTTGGCTGGAGCTGCTCTCCGTCCTATAGACCGGGTTACCCAAACCGCTGCGGAGATCGAAGAAGCCCGTGATTTGGAAAGGCGAATTGATTACAACGGGCCGCCGGATGAAATAGGGCGTCTGGTGGCTACCTTCAATGATATGCTTACCCGTATTCAGGCCGTCTATCAACGTTTGGAAGAAAGTTATGCGGTGCAAAAGAGGTTTGTAGCCGATGCCTCCCACGAGCTGCGAACCCCCCTTACCACCATACGAGGCAACGTAGAACTGTTACAAAAAATTGGTGATAGTGATCCTGAAATGTTTCGGGAGGTACTGGCCGACATTGCTTCCGAAACCGAAAGAATGTCCCGGTTGGTGAAAGACATGCTGGCCCTGGCCCGGGCTGACGCAGGTTTAAGACTGGAAAAAGAGCCGCTATCACTAAAAGACCTGGTACAGGAAGTGATCCGACAGGGGCAACTGCGAGCGGGTGAAGTAGATTTCGGGGTAGATGACCTTACTCTGTCTTCCCGGGATAAGGTTTTGGCCAACGCCGATTATCTCAAAGAAGTATTCTTAATCCTCTTGGATAACGCCTTTAAGTATACCCCCGCCGGAGGTCGGGTTTCCCTGGGCATTTACCGCAAAAATGAGCGGTGGGCAGGTATATGGGTTGCCGATACAGGGATAGGCATTGAAGCAAAAGATTTGCCCCATATCTTTGAACGGTTCTACCGGGCCGACAGAGCTCGCCGGGAGGAAGGAACGGGTCTGGGATTGGCCATCGCCAAGTGGATTGTTGAGGAACACGGGGGTAGAATTGAAGTGGAAAGCACTCCTGGGAAGGGGAGCATATTTACCGTTTGGCTTCCCCTTCTCCGGTCCTGAGGTTTTACAGCAACAATTTTAGAATGGGGAGGCTTGCAGATGCTGCGGATAAACATACCGGGCCGAAAAGACATTATCCTGAAGTACCTGGTTTTGGATATGAACGGAACCATAGCGATAGAAGGTCATATATCAGAAGAAACGATATCGCAAATTAATACTTTGGCCGAAAAGCTAGAAGTTTTTGTGTTGACTGCCGATACTTTCGGCAAAGCCAGGGAAGCCTGCAGCAGTATCAACGCCAAACTGGTAATCATGGATCCGGCGCGGCCGGGTGGGCAGACCAAAGCTGAATTTGTGGAGAAACTAGGCGCCGAATTTACGGCAGCTTTGGGTAACGGGTATAACGACCGGTTGATGCTTAAAAAAGCTGCTTTAGGCATACTTGTCCTAGAAGAAGAAGGGTGTTCTGCCCACAGTCTGCTGGCAGCCGACGTGGTTGTAAGAAATATCAGGGACGGTCTTAACCTGTTATTGAAGCCGAAGAGGCTGGTGGCTACCCTCAGGGATTGATTTTGATTTTTTTCTTTCAGGCAGGAAACAGGAGGTTGGCATGGAATAAAATAAAGTAATGGTCTGTGATTCACAGGAGGTTAAGAAATGAAAAAGAAACAGAAAAATAACCCTAGTTCTTACGGCAACGGGGAAGAATATGCAGGCGGCTGCGATGCCAGAGACCAAAAGGTTATTGACTTTGACCGCTGGCGCTTTGAGCATGCCGTAAAATCTCTTAAGGCGAAATTAGGTTACTATTCTGATAATCCTGCTTTCGACGAGGCCAAGGCCAGTGCTTTCGTTTATTATTTTGGTGACTTGGAAGACAGCGAATTGGAAGAACTGGGAGAAGAGCAGTGGCTGGAATTTTTAGAGTGGTTCATTTTCGATTATCCGGTCAAAGAAGATAAAACGGTTGTTGCCTTGTTTAAAGATGCATTTTACAGCCGCTTAAATGGAGCGGAGCAACAACTTCTAGAAAAATGGATCTCGGCCAGGATTTCTCTGTATAAGGTTAAAGAGGTGGTGTCACCTACCCGTGTTATTTTAGAGGATTTATTACGGGGAGGTACTTACTGTTTGAAACATGATAAAGCCGGGGATGAATTTGCGCCGAATTCCCTGGTGGTTACCCGCTTGTTGGCGGCGGGGGATTACTACGAAGTTTCCTTGCGGGCAGATATTATTCCTGGCTTTTGCTTCGACGCTCTTATTAAAATGATTCTGGAAGACTACAATTTTTACCGGAAAGAATTTGCTTCGAAAGGAGTTTTCGACTGGGACCAGTACTTGCAGCTGGGAGGACTCGACCTGCGGACCATGGTGGAAGAACTGGCTGAAACCCTTGAAGGTCCTGAACGCCAACCGAATCTCAAAAATTTGGCCGGCGGGGATGTCCTGCTAGAAGAATATTCAAGATTAAGAGATTTAACGGCAGATTTGCTGCCTGAACTGGGGCAGCTGCTGCAGAACCTTCATTGGGAGGAATATTTCACTCGCTGGATTGATGAACCGAACCCGGAACTGGAAGGGGAAACTCCGCGAACTAAGTGCAAGACTTCAGAAGGGCGACGACAGGTAGAAGAATTGTTGCGTAAGATGGAGAAGCAGGGAGATTTCTCCTATGACCTGAATAGAGTCCGGAAAAAACTGGGTATTCTTAACGGTTCCAAGTCCCCTGCAGTGTCTGATTACCGGTGGGAAAAGCCTGCCTACCGGCGAGTGGCTCTCTTAATCCAGGATAAAATGGAGGAAGACGGCTATACACCGGAGCAGATTGGTAATGCTTTAAAGCTTTGGTATGATTTTACCAAACAAAAGGAACCCCGGTTCCGCAAGCCGGCCGTTTGGGCAGCGACGGTAGAGTACTCAATTGCCCGTTTAGAGTATATGAAAGAGGTAACCCAGCAATACCTCGCCGGGAAGTATGCGATTTCTCCCAATACCATCTCCGCTAACTATCGCCAAATTTACGAGGCTTTGAGTATATCGGGGTTTGATGCCCGGTATTCTACGCAAGAGGCTCCGAACATCGGGTGGGAAAGGCTGGCTTTATGGCTAAAGGATATTCTTTAAGTTCCGCCCAAGCTGCCTAATTGGTTCCTGCTTAAGGCAGGAACTTTTAGTTCTGGGAGGTAACCTATGAAAAGATATTTTCTGGGCACCCTCCTTCTGGTGTTGGGGTTCCTGGTGGTTGCAGGAAGGGGGGAGAACCGTTTTCTTGAACTTATTCCGGCACCGTTTCATCCACCCGGACAACTGGTAGCCAAGGTGGAGCGGGTAGTTGATGGCGATACCATAATCGTACGGTTAAATAAAGGCCGGAAAGAAAGAGTGCGGTTAATCGGAATTGATACACCGGAAACGAAGCACCCTTCCAAAGGGGTAGAGCCTTACGGCCGGGAAGCAACCGCTTTTACCCGGAGGCTGGTAGAGGGGCGGTGGGTCAAGCTTGAATTGGACGTACAGGAAAGAGATAGATACGGCCGCCTGTTGTCCTACGTGTACATAGGCGATACTTTTGTGAATGCGGAGCTGGTTAGAAGGGGCTATGCCAGGGTAATGACAGTGCCTCCTAACGTAAAGTATGCTGATCTTTTTTTGTCTCTGGAACAGGAGGCCCGGAGGCAAAAAAGAGGTCTATGGGGACTTGGAAATTAAGTGGTATGAATTTTGCATATATTTTGAATAAATAAAAATTTAAGGAGGTGTTCCTCATGGAGAAGGAGAAAAAGCTAGTCAAGCTGGAGGTGGAGGGAAAAATAGCGGTAATAACTATTGATCACCCGCCGGTCAATGCGCTAAACGCTCAGGTTATGGCTGAACTGGATGAAGCATTAGACCAGGTAGCTTCCGATAAGGAGATAGGAGTGCTGATTATTACCGGGGCAGGGGAAAAGGCGTTTGTGGCCGGTGCTGATATCCGGCAGTTCCCCGAATTGGATGAAAAGGCAGGTAGAGAGCTGTCTGCTAGAGGTCAGGCCATTTTTGACAAGATTGAAGAGCTGGCCATACCCGTCATATGTGCTATTAATGGTTATGCTCTAGGAGGCGGGTGTGAACTGGCGCTGGCTTGTGACATTCGGGTGGTGGCGGAGAATGCCAAGCTGGGACAGCCGGAGGTGAATTTGGCCGTTATTCCGGGTTACGGGGGTACCCAACGCCTTCCGCGGCTGGTCGGGGCAGGTAAGGCCAAGCAACTGATTTTTACCGGTGATGCTATTGATGCTCAAGAAGCCTACCGGATTGGTCTGGCCGACGAACTGGTGCCTGCCGGCCAGGCTCTGGAAAAAGCTAAGGAAATGGCTAAAAAGATACTCACCAAAGGTCCGGTGGCCATAAGACTCTGCAAGGAAGCCATCAACCGGGGGCTGCAGATGCCCCTCAAGGAAGGGTTGGCCCTGGAAGCAGAGCTGTTCGGGAAGGCCTGCGCCACGGAGGATAAAAACGAAGGAGCTAAAGCTTTCCTGGAAAAGAGAAAACCGAATTTCCAGGGGAAATAAGAGATAGTTCGAGCCCTGCGTACAGCAGGGTTTTTTATTTACTGAAAGGACCAGGATTCGGCCAACGGCAAGTTTGCCGTTCTATGTTATAATCTATGTTATAATCAGAGAAGGTTATCATTGTGGAAAGGGAGAGATGGGAGAGGATGGATCCGGTAACTCATACCTTGGCCGGTCTGGCGGCGGCTTCTTTCTCCGGACAGGCCTTTTCGCTGACCAATCCTGTTTACCTGGGGGCAGCTTTAGGATCTTTGGCTCCTGACTTGGATATACTGTACCAATTAAAGGGCGAAGTGGTATATTTGAAAAATCACCGGGGGATGTCCCATTCCTTGCCCGGTCTTATAGGTTTCAGCGGGCTCATTGCTTTTGTGTTACATCTCTTTTTTCCTACCACTTCTTTCTCCTTTATTTGGTGGTGGACCTTCCTAGGGGCTGTTTCCCATAGTTTGTTGGATCTCTTAAATTCTCACGGTCTCCGCCTGTTCTGGCCCTTAAGCAACAAGCTTATAGCTTTAAATCTTCTAAATATTACCGATCCGATATTTCTCTTTATCTTAACTGGTATAACATTTGGTTCCTTTATCTCCCCTGAGCTGGTACGGGTAAGTGTGATGGCACTGATTGCTTATCTTCTGCTGCGATTCGTTTTAACAGGAATTATTCACGGCTACCTTCGTCGAAAATTTCACGGTGAGAAGATTAAGAAGATAGTAGTTATGCCAGCCCTGCTCAGTATCTGGAAATGGTATTTTTTAGTGGAAACGGAAACAACCTGTTATACCGGGGAGATGGGCGTTTTTTCCTGGGCCCTGACCATATACGCTAAGCTGGAAAAGCACCGGGAGAACCGTATTATCAAAGCTGCCATGGAAAGCACGATAGGTAGAATTTTTAGGGAGTTTACCCCTCATTTTTATGTAATATACCAGCAGCTAGGCAATAACCATGTAGTACGCTTTTTGGATCTGCGATATTATTTAAAAAAGGAATTTCTGCACAGTGCAACGGTGGTTTTTAACCAGCATTGTGAACTCAGGGAACAGTTTTTTCATCCCTTCAGCCGAAGCAGAAAAATAAAAGTTACCGGATAGCCAGCTGAAAAAGCTGGCTATTTTAGTTGACAGGAATTAGCAATCAATTATATAATTGTATTAGAACAATAGTACAATTGGTGGTGGCAGAGTGAATTTTGAAAATTTTAAAATAGATTTTACAAGCGGGGTCCCCATCTATATACAGCTTAAAGAAGCTATTAAATATGCGATTGCGGCCGGATATTACCCGCCGGGCAGCAGGCTTCCCACAGTCCGGCAGATGGCGGTCAGCTTAAAAATAAATGCCAACACCGTCAGCCGGGTTTATTCGGAGCTGGAACAGGAAGGTATACTGGCTACCCGGCAGGGGAAGGGGACTTTTGTGCGGGAAGTGGATATTCCGAAGGAAGATTTCCGCCGGAAGCGACTGCAGGAAATAATTGAAAGAACACTGGTAGAATCTTACAATTTAGGTTTTTCTCCCGAGGAGGTTCTGCAGGCTTTAACAGAGAAAGTGAAAGCCATTCAAGAGGAGAAGGGGGGTGAACAGGGTTGAATATGATACCACCGAAGCCGCTGGACAATACCGACGCGGGGAAAAAATCCCTGCCGGAGACTCCGGTTAAGTTCGGAATAGTGATTAGTCTGTTCCTCATGGGGATGACAGGCTTGGTCCTGGGCATTTGGCAGGTCAACATATTTCTAATTGCAATTTCCATCGCACTTACAGCCTTGTCTTTAGCTTCGATTAGGATCGCCCACCAGTGGCAAAAGGCTGTAATACTGCGCTTGGGTAGGTACTACCGAACTGCCGGACCGGGTCCGTTTCTAATCATACCTCTGGTAGATACGGTTGCTGCCTGGATCGACCAGCGGATTATGATCACCACCTTTACTGCCGAGCAGGCTCTTACCAAAGACACCGTACCGGTGGATGTGGATGCCGTCTTATTCTGGGTGGTATGGGATCCGGAAAAAGCTGCCATGGAAGTTGCCGATTACAAGACGGCTGTTTCCTGGGCGGCTCAGACGGCGCTGCGAGAAGTAATTGGTCGTACTCCTCTTTCAGAGTTACTGGCGGCTCGAGAACATTTAGACGAGGAGTTGCAGAAAATCATTGATGCGAGAACAGAACCATGGGGTGTAGCTGTTCAAGCGGTAGAAATCAGGGATATTATCATTCCTGCAGAACTGCAAGAAGCCATGTCCAGGGAAGCGCAGGCCGAGAGAGAAAGACGGGCAAGGATCATTCTGGGGACGGCAGAAACAGAAATAGCTCATAAATTTGCGGAAGCTGCTCGAGCCTATGAAGGAAACGAAATTGCGCTGCAACTGCGGGCCATGAACATCTTATACGAAGGCCTGAAAGAAAAGGGCGCTTTGGTAATTGTGCCCAGTTCGGCGGTGGAAACTATGGGTTTAGGTACCATGTCCGGTCTGACGGCTTTAAAGCACTTTGCTGAGGAGCAAAAGGTTAAGGAGGAACCAGGAAAAGCAAGGGAAGGGGGTTAATCTTGTGGGGTATTAAAAATTTTTGAAGAGCAGGGAAAAGTAAGTGTTTCCAAAGTAACCCTTATCATCGGGTTGATCGCCATGGCCGTTGCTTTTCCTGTTCTGGCAGCTGCAACCTGGGAGGTTACCAACAGCTCTGACTTTTGTGGTACGGCCTGTCACCTTATGACACCTCAGAAGGTGACTTATAAGGATTCCGCCCATGCGGAGGTACCCTGCACCAGTTGCCATTTAGGGATCGGTCTTTCGGCGGAAATGGTAATGCGTAAGGCGACGGAAGTCACCCAGGTTTGGAAAAATCTTACTGGTGTTTATGAAAAGCCGGTGCGCATCGTCCACTTGCGTCCGGCCCGGGAAACCTGTGAAAAATGCCACTGGACCAAAGCCTTTTATGATGATAAAGTGAAAATAATCCAGCACTACCGGGCCGATGAAGAAAACACTCGCAGCAGCATAGCCCTGGTAATGAAAATTGGGGGTGGAGCGGCCCGGGAAGGGAAAGGTTACGGGATACACTGGCATGTAGAGAATAAGATTCAGTATATCGCAACAGACGAAGAGAAACAGAAAATCCCGTGGGTCCGGGTGATAGATCCTGAGGGTAACGTTATCGACTATGTTGATCCTGAAGCCGGATTAACAGACGAGTACATAGCCAAAGCACCTAAAAGGACCATGGACTGTATTGATTGTCATAACCGGGTTTCCCACCTGTTTCCCAGTCCGGAGGAAATAGTGGATGAGGCTTTGGCCAGTGGCAAGATTGACGCCGGTATTCCCTGGGTGAAGAAGCAGTCAATTGCCGTGCTGAGAAGAGGAGCTCGGAGTAAGGAAGAATTTGAGAAGGCTGTGAAAGAAGCAGACGAGTTTTACCGACGCAACTATCCGGAATTTTACCGCAGTAAAAAAGAAATTTTGGAGAAGACCTATGCGACCTGGCGAGCCCTATATGAGGGAAATTACTTTCCGGAACAGGAAATAGCTTGGGATACTTATCCCGACAATTTGGGGCACCGTACCTTTCCGGGCTGCTTTCGCTGTCACGACGGTAAACATGTTACTCGTAATACAGCCGTTACTTCTGCCCGCCGGGTGATCCGCCAGGACTGTGACCTGTGTCATTCATTACCTATACCGGTGCAGGGGGAAACTTTAGACCTGCAAAAGTTGGTAGCAGGGCTGGTAAGTAATCGAGAAAAACCCTTTTCCCACCTTGCCTCAGATTGGCCTGTAAATCATGGAAAGAAGCAGAGCAGAGAGTGTTTTGCCTGTCATGCCGCTAAAAAAGGAGAAACGTCCTTCTGCGCCAACGGTGGCTGTCATGGCATTCGTTGGAAACAACCGGAATTCCGGCCGGTATATACTTCGGCCAATCAGGTATGTACCCGCTGTCATCCAGTGGAGCAAACCGGTAAACATAGGGTTCCTCAGCACCAAGTAGAGTGCCTTTCCTGCCACCAACTGCATAGCTGGACCGTTTCCGATGAAGCTTGCAGGAAGTGTCATACCCTTGATGCGGATCACTATAGCCAACCTGATTGTACCTCATGCCATGACTTTCGTAAACAGGAAAGGGCTTGAACAAAAAAATGAATATTAAAAAAATTACGAAAAAGGTTGATTTTTTAGTTCACTTTCGATAAAATAAAAACAAAGAAATGTACTAATGAATTAGTACAAAAGAACAATAGTTAAACCTAGCATGGATTTCAAAGGGCGCTGCCCTTTGAAATCAGCAGTGGTCATACGCCTCCGTCAGGGGGTCGAGTCCAGAGGCCGATGACCCGGTCCTTGGGGCAGGGTCAGCCCTGCGGGGTAGAGCCCAGAGACCGTATGACCACTGCTCAAAATACCAGTAGTGGTTATACTCCCCGGAAGGGGTAGAGCCCCAGAGGCCTGTATGGCCACTACCTTTTTATTCTTAGGGGTCCTTAGGTTGGGTGGAAAAGGAAGGGATAAGAAAGTTTAAACCGGCAGTGGCTTAATACTCCCCGGCAGGGGCCGAGCCCTAGAGGCCTGTACTTAGGCCACTGCCTTTTTAATTCAGAAGACTCACGGTAAAAAGTCAAGGGCCAAAAAATGGGAATAAATAACTCAAGGCTTAAAAAAGGCAATAAAAAA
>NZ_BDGJ01000043.1 GCF_002207765.1 Calderihabitans maritimus | reverse complement strand
TTCTTATTGTCTTTTTACATTTTGAAACAATAAAATTTCCAATTCAGGGTCTTGACATTTTACCGCGGGTCTCTTCGGGCGATATCGTCATCCAGATGCAATTCCTTGGCCACCTCTTGTTTAAGCTCATCCAGTTCGTTCTCTGCTTCGGACTCCAGTTTCCGCCTGTCAGCCATAAGTTTCACTCCTTCCGCACAGGGTTATACTTATTATCCCCTATCCGATTCCTTCTTATCAAAAGGCTTCGCATCTGGCGGAATCACCTTTGTTTCTTCTAACATCCTTCGCAACATTCTTGCGTTAGTAATCGCTTTTCCCTGGTAGTGATTGTTCATACTTATAAAAGTTTTGGATGTCTTGTGAAATAATTTTTTTATACGGGGGATCCATTCCCGCAGTTCAGCTTCTGAATACAAGTAATCGTAACGCTCATGGGGATAATCGTATCGCCACCATTTCTCCCTGTTCCGCCCGTGAAAGCGAACATACCCTATAGGCGCAGTTACCCACACTACCGGTGGTATTAAATTCCCGAGTTGAGGCTGGTCCACACAAACATATCCTAACTGTTGTTCCACCATTAAATTAAAAACTTCTTTCTTGATCCACCCCCGGTGACGGAATTCCACCACTACCGGAAGTTCCTCTAACCCTTCGCGGAATTTTTTCAGGTAATCCTGGTTGGACTTATTGCAGTGAAAACTGTAAGGAAATTGAGCCAGAATACAGCCCAATTTTTTATTCTCGATAAGAGGTTCCAGTGCCTCCCGGAACTGTCTGAAGCTTTTCTGGTTGTCTTCCCGCTCGTGAGTAAGTTCTTTTGGAGCTTTGATGACAAACTGGAATCCCGGCGGCGTTTTTTCCTGCATGTGATAAAGCATATACTTGGTGGGAATGCGATAAAAAGTGGAATTAACTTCAGTGAACGAAAATTCCCGGGCATAAAAAGGTAACATTTCCCTTTGTTTGATGCTGGGCGGGTAAAAAGGCCCTATCCAGTCATCATAGCTGTATCCCGCCGTACCAATGAAAAGCATCTTTCTTTACTCCTTTCCGGTAACGGCTTCAACTTCAAAGCCGTATTTTCCGGTCCACTCTAACGGAAACCCTTTCCGCCGGAACCTTTTCCGGATCCAGAACTACCAGCTCCCCTTCTTTTAACCCGGAAATAACCTCTACTAAATTGCCGTCAGTGCCTCCTATCTTAACCAGCCTGCTCTGGGCAATGCCCTCTTCAACTACTAAAACTTTATGGTTTTGGTTTTCTTCAAACAGGGCATCCTCGGGCACCAACAACACGTCTTCCCGGTCAGCCGTAATAAAATTTAGCTCCACCCGGTAACCGGGCAGAAGACCTTCTGTCTCGTTCACCCCAACAGTCACCGGAACTACAGCCTGGCGAAGTCCTAAAGATGAAACTTGTGTCTCCGCTGCCGGTGAAATTTTTTTCACCCAGCCTTCAATCTTTCGCCTCTCAGGACCAGAATCAAACTCGATTTCGACCCTTTCTCCTACCTGAATGCCGGCCATATCTTCCTGGTGAATCAAAGCCAAGATCTCAAGCCGAGAAGGATCGCCGATCACAAATAATTCCGTTCCCACAGGAACAAAAGTGCCTACTGTTACCATTTTTTTCAATACAGTGCCGCTAATAGGAGATAATACTCGAGCGCGGGACAAATTCAGCTGAAGAAGGGCCAGTTCTGCTTTTGCCTGTTCCAGTTGAGCAGCAGCCGCCTCTAGGGCCTCTTGCTGCGCCCCTTCTTGCAGTAAGTTAAGTTGCGCTCGGGCCCGAATTAATTCCTCCTGAGCAATCTTAAAATTGGTCTCCGCCTCTTCCAACTGCTGCCGGGAAACAGCCTGCTGCTCAAAAAGCTGGCGGAGGCGTACTAATTGCTGTCGAGATTGCTCGTAAGCCGCTTCGGCTTGACTGACTAATGCTCTGGCTTGGGTTACTTCCTCCTGGCGGGCTCCCGCTTGAATCTGCTCTAATTGGGCTTGAAAAAATTTCACCGCAGCCTTAGCCCGTTCTAATTGACGCCGGAGTTCGCTATCATCGAATTCCAACAAAACCTGACCTTCTTTTACCCGATCTCCCTCTTTTACCCAAACCTTTTTCACCTTGGCCGATATTTCACTGACCACCACATTTTGGTTTACCGCCCTTACCGTACCGGTAGCTTCTACAATACTGCGCAAGGGTCCCCTGGTTACCTCCACCACCTCTACTTCAACCTTCTTTCCATGGTGCCAGGCAAAAAGGAGCCCGCTAAATAGAAATACCAGAATTACTCCCCCCAAAACTTTTACCTTCTTGCGCATTCCCAGCATCATTTTACACCTCTCTCTCCTTGGCTGCCTCGGCCAGGTTCAACCGGTTTACATATCGAATCCCCGGAATCTGAGCCAAAAAAACGGCCAGAAATATGACTCCCACGGTTAACCAGTAGGTACGCGGTAAAATAACCAGGGGCATAGTCATCAAATCCGTACTGTAAGTCTGAGCAAAATAGGCGGCGATACGCTTCCCCAAAGGAATACCCACTACCAGACCCAGGAACGCGGTCAAGAAGTTTTCTCGGGTAATTAAAGCGGCGATTTCTTGCGGTCCCATCCCCAGCATGCGTAAGATCAAAAGTTCCGGTCGCCTTTCCAGGATATTAATATGCGAAGTGTTAAAGGTTATAACTCCGGCCAGGCTCATACCAAAAATAATCATAATGCCGATAAAAGTATATAGTAACCCCATGTATTGAGAAATATCTTGACGAGTCTGCTCCACATCCTCTATGGCCGCAATTGGGCTGAGGTCTTTAGTTCGCTCTTTTAATTTTTCCATTCCCCCGGGGCAGAGGGTAGTCATGACCGCGCTAATCATCCCCGGTTCTCCTGTTATTTCCTGGGCTTTACCGAGAGGAAGAAATGCCCCGCTTCCCACAGACATGAAAACGGTCCCCGCCACCGGTATTGATTTTCTATCTCCGCCGACTCCTAAAATTTCTACTTCAACCCTCTGACCTTCTTTCACCTTCAACTCTTCTTGAAGACTGCTGCTAATGAGGATACCCCGTCCGGTGAGCTTCTTCCGGGTCAACCTATCTTCAAAGAGGCGAAACATTTCTCCTTCCGCAGGAATTCCGACCAGTATGCTTTCAAAACTACGACTGCCATAATGAAACCGGACAGGCATTTCCAATAAGGGTTCCGCCTCCATTACCTCTTCCCAACGCGCTATCTCTAGCACTTCATTCTCGAGCACCGGTCGATCAAAAATTATCTTAGCATCATAATTGATCACCCGTTCAAAGTGATGATTTATTAATTCCTCCGTACCATCTAACCAAGATAACCCTACCAAAATAAGGCTAGTGGCCAACGCAATACCTACCACGTTAGAAATCATCCGTCGAGGAAAGCGAGCCACGTTGCGCAGAGGGATCTTCCATTTCACGGGCAAGTTTTGCCTGGAGAACAGGTAAGAATCCCAAGGAACCTGCCTCACGGGCAAAGGAGTCTCCGGGCGCATAGCGTCGACCGGTCTAAGCGATGCCGCCTTTCTGGCCGAGTTAAAGCCGGCAGCCAAACAAGTAATAACACTGATAATTACGCCAATCCCTTGTACATCCCAATGTGGAGCCGCTACCAAATAAGGTATATCAAATACATTGGCATACATTTTCGTCATAAGAACAGAAAGCCCGTAACCAACAGGCGCTCCTAATAAGGAACCTAACACGCCAATAGCCAAAGTATAACTTAGATAATAAACCATTATCCCCTTCCGACTGTAACCTAGGGCCCGTAGTATTCCTATATAACGTCGTTCTCTAGCTATCATCCTGGCCAATATTATATAAATGACCATAGCTGCCGTCCCCAAAAATAGAACAGGAAACATAAAGGCCATTTCCTGCAGTCCTTCTAATTCCATCTTCAAGGCGAAATGACTCGGCTGATCTTCTCTTTCTATGGTACTGAGGAGTCCGTAAGGGGCCAAAATTTTTTCTATTCTCTTTTTAACTTCCTGGATTTCCCGCGGTCTTTCCAGATAGACAACTATTTCGTTAAACGCATTCTGCATACCCCACCATTTTTCAGCAATTTCCTTTCGAAGATAAATAACGGCAAAATCCCGTGCGGTGGCGAGAACCTGCTGTCTATCCTTCAAAGGATAAATGTATTCCGGACTGGTAACCACACCGGAAATAATTAACTTCTTTTGTTCTCCGTTGATGATTGGATAAAGATAATCTCCTACTTGAAGCCGGTAATATTCCGCAAAAGATTTTAAAAGCAACACTTCATTTGTTCTGGCAGGCCATGCTCCTTCTACTAAAAAGGGGGCATTTACGAATTCCCTATCTTCCCAACTCGAAGGCAAGGTAAGCATCCTGGCTGTAACCCGCCGGGAATCTCCTTCTATATCCAAAGGAACATCTTTGCTGACCCGGCCGTTGGCCATCTCTACGCCGGGCAGAGATTCTATTTTCTCAACCACCCTGTTGGGGGCGGCCTGTACCCTAAAAGTCAAATGGGCGAATTTGAGCTCTTGATAAGTCTTTTCGGAAGAACTCTGCAAATTTACAAATGAAATATAACTGGCCGTGAAGAGAGCCGTTCCTAAACACACTAAAAAAATAATAGACACGAAGGCCCAGGGACTATGCCTAATTTCCCGCCACATTCTTTTATACAACATATCGATTACCACCTCAGCCGGCAGGCTTCAACCGGGTGTTCGTTTACCGCAATACTATCAATTTTTCCGTCCCGCATCCTTAAAATGCGGTGAGCCATGTTCCCGATTACTACATTATGAGTAACTATAACAACAGTTTTACCCATCTCGCGGTTTATATCCTGTAACAGGGATAAGACCTGAATTCCCGTTTGATAATCCAACGCACCGGTCGGTTCGTCACAGAGTAAAATTTCCGGGTCTTTGGCAAGGGCCCGGGCGATAGCAACCCGCTGCTGTTCTCCTCCGCTGAGTTGGGAAGGGAAATGGTCTGCTCGGTCCCTAAGCCCAACCTTTTCCAACAGAGCCAAGCCATCGACCTTTTCTCCTTTTATTTCTGCCGCCAGTTCCACGTTTTCTCTTGCCGTTAAATTAGGGATTAAGTTAAAGAACTGAAAAACGAAACCCACTTGATGGCGGCGGAATAGGGTCAGGCGTTTTTCATCAAACTCCGTAATATCCTGTCCGTCAAAAAGGACTTTCCCGCCAGTAGGTACGTCCATTCCCCCTATTAAGTTAAGAAGGGTACTCTTTCCCGAACCGCTAGGGCCTAATATTGCCAACAATTCACCTCTATATATCTTGAGATCCACTGGCTTTAAAGCTTCTACCTCCACTTCACCTAACGAATAGCGACGCGACACCCCAACTAATTCGACAAGAGGCTGGTAATCCACCGGCTCACCTCATTCGCTAAATCTATCTCACTAATCAATCTTATATTATTTCCCCTTTTCCCATCTTATTTTCCCTTTCCTACCGCCGCTCTCCTGCAAGAAGAAAACAAAAAAAATACCGCTGCCCGGCGGCAGCGGTTCACTTATGCTTTTCCTTAGCTATATCATTAACGGGGAACATATTAATTCCTTCGTCTACCGATTGGCGATACAAGTAATAAATGAGGCTTAAAGCCAATCCTGCTATAAACAGTATACCAAAAATCACCCAAGCCTCACCTCCCAGTACCTGCAGCTTAAAATAATTTCGATATAGTTTTCCTGCGTTCCTGCTAGCCTAAACTTCCAGCCATCTCTTCGGAGGGTTTCAACAAAGCCAATCCCGGCTTAAGAACTTTAATCTGATTTATCTCAGGATCTTCCGTACCCTGCAGGTCTGCATGTTCCTGTTTGAGAATATTCACATAATCTATAATTTCCCGGGTAATAATTTCTCCCGGACAAATCAATGGAATACCAGGAGGATAAGCCATTATGGCTTCAGCGCTAATTTCTCCTTCTGCTTCATATAAGGGTATCATCTTAGTTTGACTGTAAAAGGCTTCCCGGGGTGAAACAGCCACCTCTGGCAAAGGCGGGAGAGGAGGACAATATTTAATTACATTCTTTAAAGAACGCTTGCCAGCGATGTCTCGAAAAGCGTTAACCAGTCTTTTAGCTTTTTCCCAAGTATCTCCAATGGAAGTCAAAATAATTACGTTATACAGGTCAGACAATTCTACCTGAATCCTGTACTGCTGTCGCAGGATATTTTCCATTTCGTAGCCCGAAAGGCCTAACCCCTGGACATTGATGGTAATCTTGGTCGGATCAAAGTCATGACATCCAGGTTTTCCTACGATTTCTTCCGTTAATAACTGCAATCCCTCAATTTGGCTCAACTGTTCTCTAATCCAACAGGTAATCTCCAAAGTGCGCTCTAACAATTCTCTTCCCCGAGTAGCCATTTGCTTGCGGGCCACGTCCAGAGAACTGAGCAGCAGATAGGAAGGGCTGGTGGTTTGGGAAAGATTTAATACTGCTTTAACCCGCTGGGCACTGACCAGGCCTTCCTTTACCAAAAGAATAGAACTTTGAGTCATAGATCCGGCCAGTTTATGGGTACTGCTGGCCACCAGATCGGCTCCCGCTTCCATGGCCGACTGGGGCAAAGAGGGATGAAACTTGAAATGGGCACCGTGGGCTTCATCTGCAATCACCGGAACTTCGTAATCATGAGCAATTTCTACCAAGCGGGCCAGGTCAGAAGTAGTGCCGTAGTAATTAGGATGAATAACAAATAAAGCTTTAACATCAGGGTTGGTTTCCAAGGCTCTTCTAACCTTTTCCGGGGTAACGCCCATGGAAATCCCAAAATCCTCATTAAGTTCCGGCTCAATGTAGACAGGAATCGCTCCGCTCAGAATTAAACCGCCTAACGCCGACTTATGAGCATTACGCGGAATAATAATTTTATCCCCCGGTTGGCAAACCGTCATGATCATGGCTTGGATGCCGGAAGTAGTTCCGTTTACCAAAAAGAAAGCTCGATCTGCTCCATAAGCTTCAGCTGCTAGGTCTTCAGCTTCTCTAATAACACCACGCGGATTACATATATTATCCAAATCTGGCATACAGGTCAGATCCATGGCCAGAGCATTTTCTCCCACGTACTCGCATAACTCGGCTAGGCCTTTTCCTTGTTTATGTCCCGGTACATGAAAGGGAATGACTCCATCGCTTATATATTTTTTTACAGCATCAAATATGGGCGTACGGTACTGCTTTCTATCTGGCATATGCCCAGCCCCCTCTATCCGAAGATACCTTACAATATTTAAATTACATCATAACTGGCCTTAAATTTCAAGATACATCAGAGTACTTTTATAAGAAAAATTTTTGCCCCCATAGGGGGGCAAATTCCAGCTCATTCTATTTTGTTGCCGCTACTTCTTTGATGTTTATAGGAGCATCGGCATCAATAAATCGATCCTTTAATTTCTTAGAAACTTGAGGTAAAGTGGTGTATTCCATTTCATCTAAATGCAACCGATGGGGTTCAAACGGTCCCAGTTGACGCAGGTAATTGGCAATCTTGTTGGCCATTTTACGGGCTTCATCGTAAGACGGATCGGCAAAGAAATCTTGAGGGCCAATCAGCTTACCCTCAGCTAACTGAAAGCCTAAAGCCACTACCCTAGGTGGGCCGTCAAACCGGGTAGGATTACATTCCTGCAGGGAAACGGGCATTAAAGGGCCGCTGTGCGAACCCCTCATCCAACCGGAGACCAGGTGAGGATTAGCAAAAGGTTCCAAGGCCTCTCCTACCGCAGGAAGTCCGCTCTGACAACGAACAATACAAACCGGATCGTCTTTACCTACATACCTTCCTGCCATCAGGTTAAGCCTCTGGGTACTGGAAGTAGCCGCAATTTCACCTTGCTTGGAATATACCGACTTAATGCAATAACGACCCGGAGCACCAATAAACACTAACAGGTCATATAGCTCTTCTGGAGTTGAGAAAAGAACCTTTTTATTTTCAATTAAATCGTGAACCTCGAAGAAAAAGCCGTCGTGCATCTTAGGATCAATAACCAACCCGATGGTATTGAAAGGATCGGCAAACATTTTGTATAAGGGATAATTCCAGGCACCAGGCTCAGTCTTATCCGCCATAAATACTATAACCGGCTCGCTTTTCCTTTCCTCAAATTCCATCTCCGCCACACCTGGCCCCATACCCTTTACATTACCGGAAAAGGCGTCTGCTAAAAGATCCTGACCGGCCCCGTATAGTTTCAATTCTTTAGCGATTTCGGTACAAGCTACCAATGTATCCCAAGCCAGTTTATGTATCTCTTCACTATCGGTTCCGTGGCGGTGAGTCATAATGAGGTTGATATCATCCCCCACATGAGTGACATGAAAATCTACCAGCAGATCGCTCTCCGCCAACACCTCCTGAGCCTTCTCCATAACCTTGGGATGAACACTGGAATGCCCAACAAAACCCCCAATGTCTGCTTTGATTACGGTAAGAGTAACTTTGTTGCTCAATTTGAGCCCTCCTTTTGATATTAAAATTCTTTCCGCCCTTTCTATTCTATTTTTGAAGGATCGGAACTTGACGGTTAATTACAGACTATGTCCGCCTTATAAAGGTATTGTGTTATACTATATGCTTTAAATCTTCTATATAGGATAACAAAATTCCTTTTTCTCATCGCAAGAATTTGCCATATTAGTTTTAACAATTTGTGCTACAACTGTCAAGTAGTTTGCCTATTAAGCTATTTGCTTTGTAAAACATTTTGGGCATCTGGCAAGATAAGATTGGCAACGGTTCGAAGCAATTGAGTCCTAATAGGGCGGGAGATTAACCTGATAATAGTTTAATTGTCACTGTTTTCCATAGACCCGTCTGAAAAAGGACATACCTATCCCTATTTTTGTTATTCTTCTTTGTTCAGCTTTCGTTTTTTAGTTGATAACCGGTCAAGCCACTTTGACCAGGCTGCGCAAATTCATCCCGCGTTTTTCCCGTATTCGCCCCACAGCCAGCG